>PLSJ01000299.1 GCA_003165115.1 Syntrophaceae bacterium
ATATATTAATGAGACAGTACACTAGGTAGTTCTCCGCCAACGCGGCGAATCTGATGCCCTTCAATCGGTAGCCCTCATGCAGCAGGGTTCCGTGGCAGACCTTACGTCCCACATCTCCATCCTGGCGGCAAAAATGAGTCTTGAGCGCCATCTTCCCATGGCCGACAGTATCATACTGGCAACTGCCCGTGTATACGGAGCAACCATATGGACTCAAGATTCCGACTTCAGGGAGATCGATGGCGTTCGGTATGTTCCAAAGAAGAGCGGATAACCGGTTCAGGGCACGCCATCGCGCAGACGGCGCCCTCCGTGCGTCCTGACGCAACAGCAGACCGGAGGCGTACCGAACGTACCCCGGAGGTCGCGCTACGAGCAGGGCGCCGCAGAGGGAACATCCCCTCAATGCCGTCGTCCGGCCGGCCTTAGCCGCTGCCCTCGCCCCTTATCAACTGCTGGCACAGCCGCACGCCGGTCATCGCGTCCGTCGCCCATACGTCGGCCCCCACGTGGCGGCAGACGCGGTCGTCCACGCAGCCGCCGATGATGAAGGACGGGGCGCCGCCGTGGCCCGCCTGCGCGCGGACCAGGTCTATCGTGGCCCGCATGTTGTCGATAGCCGGCTCGATCAGGCAGGAGAGGCCCACGATGGCCGGCCTGATCTCCTGCGCCCTGGCGAGGAACTCAGCCGCGGGCACGTCGACGCCCAGGTCGAACACGGTGAAGCCGTAGCACCTGAGCAGCACCTTGATGATGTCCTTGCCGATGTAGTGGATGTCGCCTTCCACAGTCCCGAGGAGTATGCGCCCGGACTCGGACCCGGTGACGAGGGTCTTCAGCGCGGGGAGGACCATGTCGGCCACCTCGTGCATGATGGCGCTCGCCATGATCAGGCCGGAGATGTAATAGATGCCCTGCTCGTACCGCTCGCCCACGAGGCGCACGCCTTTGCGGCACTCCTCCATGATATGAAGGAGGTCGTCGCCCTCGTCGATGCGGCGGCGGACCTCGCTCAGCACGGCGTCTTCCTGCAGGTCGGCGAGTAAGCCGCTCAATTCCGTTTCCGCCTGGTGCGGCTTCATGTCCTCCCTCCCGGTTTCCGGCCTCGCTGCCTTGCCCTGTCGCTCAGGCCCACCGTGGCGCGGAAGCGGATGAGGTCGCCGCGGCAGAAGAAGACGCCCCAACTGAGGGGGTGGTCGTCAAAATCGTAGAAGAGGTGCTCCAGGCGAAAGCACGGCAGTCCGGGAGGCGCCATGAGCAGGTGGGCCTCCTCGTCTCCGAGGACCGCGGCGTCTATCGCCAGCTCGCCCCGCTTCAGGCTCGTCTCCCCGGTCCCCGCGAACAGGCCGTGGAGCGCCGTCACCTCCATCTCCGCCTCGACGACGGGGCGCGTGGGGTCGTAGACGAGGTATTCGCGGTGGTAGAGGATCGGCTGGGCCTCCTTGTGGATGAGCCGGCGGATGAGGATCACGCGCGCCCCGCGGTGAAGGTCGAGCCGGGAGGCGACGTCTTCGGCGGCCTTTACGATGCTCACCTCCAGGAGCTTCACCTTGTTCCGGGCGTTCCCGTCGAAAACGGACCGCAGCTCGTCGAGGCCGAACATGACCGTGCTCAGCTTCATGGGCTTCACGAAGGTGCCGCGGCCCTGGCTGGTGCTCACCAGGCCCTGCTCCACCAGGATGTTGACCGCCCTGCGGACGGTCATGGGACTCACCTGGTAGCGGCGGCACAACTGCGACTCCGAAGGCAGGCGCCCTCCCGGCCTGAACAGGCCGGAGGCTATCTGGCCGTGCAGGATATTGACGAGCTGCGCGTAGGCGGGCTCGAAAGACGAGCGGTCTATGGAGGGCGTATGGTCGGTCTTTGTCATAGAGGACGGCAATTATCCGATTATAGTACCCGCATCCGTACGGTTAGTCAATGGTTATCTCCGCATCATCAGAGCCTATATGGCTGAAATACCAACGATAATGGCGTCTGGCGCAGTTATATATATAAGTTACATATTTGTCTTGACAAGGGCCGCCTTTTTTTCTATAACGTAGAAGGCGCGACGCGCGCGCCGGACGCCTTTCGCGCCGCAGCCCTTTTTAGCCGCAACCGAGGAGGAGCGATGGAAAGCACGCTCGAGACTTTTCTTAAAGTAACCACGAAGGTGCTCAACACCATCGGGGGCGCCGCACTCACCTTTATGATGTTCCTCACCGTCGCCGACGTTTCCTTGAGGGCGGCCGGCCATCCCATCATCGGCACCTACGAGATCGTCGCCCTCTCCCTGGCGCTCGTCATCGGCTTCTGCTTCCCCTGCGTCTCCATCGACAAGGGGAACGTCTTCATGGAGGTCGTCCTCGAAAAGCTCTCCGTCAGGAACAAGGCCATCCTGAACACCTTTACCCGTTGTCTGGGCATCCTGCTCTTCGCCCTCGTGGCTTACAACCTCTTCGGCGTGGGGAGCGAGTTCCACAAGTCGCGGGAGGTGACCGCCACCTTACGGATCCCCTTCTATCCCGTGGCGTACGGGGTTGCCGTCTGCTGCGTGATAGAGTGCCTCGTCTTCGTGCTGCACATCGTAAAGATCTGGAGGGGCCAGTATGAGTGAGGTATACGTCGGCATCATCGCCCTCGTCGTCCTGCTGCTGCTTTTCGCGACGGGCTTCGAGCTGGGTTTCTGCATGGCCCTCGTGGGGTTCGCCGGTTTCGCCTACATCAACGGGACCGAGGCGGCCATGAACGTCCTCGGCAGGGACGTCTACGACGTGATCACGAACTACGGCTATACGGTCTTTCCGCTCTTCATCCTTATGGGGCAGATCGGTCTCCACGCCGGCATCGCGGTGAGGCTCTATAACGCCGCTCACAAGTTCGTCGGCCACATACCGGGTGGCCTCGCCATGGCCACCGTGCTCGGGGCCACGGGGTTCAAGGCCATCTGCGGCTCCTCGGCGGCCACCTCGGCAACCTTCGCGAGCGTCGCCATCCCGGAGATGGACCGCTTCCACTACGACAGGCGGTTGTCGACGGGCATCGTCGCCACCGTGGGGACCCTCGGCGTGCTCATTCCCCCGAGCGTCACCCTCATCATATTCGGCATCCTGACCGAACAATCCATAGGGCAGCTCTTTCTCGCGGGGATCATTCCGGGTTTGATCATCGCGCTCTTCTTCCTTTTTATTATTTACGGATGGGCCAGGATAAACCCGGCCATCGCGCCCCGGGGGGAGAGGTCGACGTGGAAGGAGAGGTTCGCCTCCCTGCCGGAGCTCACCTGGATACTCCTCGTCTTCGTGCTGGTGATCGGCGGTATCATGATGGGCTATTTCACCCCGACGGAGGCGGGCGCGGTGGGTACCTTCGCCGTCTTTGCCCTCGCCGTCACAAAGAGGGGGATCAACTTCAAGACGTACGTGCGCGCGCTGAACGAGTCCCTGCGCACGGCGGGGATGATCCTCGTGCTCATCGCGGGATCGGCGATCCTCGGCCATTTTATCGCCATCACCAACATCCCGCAGCACATCGCGGACTGGCTGGTGGACCTGCCGCTCAACCGCTACATCGTCCTTATCCTCATCTGCTTCATCTACGAGATAGGCGGTTCTTTCATCGACGACCTGGCGTTCATGATCCTCGCGACGCCCATCTTTTACCCGGCCGTGCTGAAGCTCGGTTTCAACCCCATATGGTTCGGCATGGTCCTCGGGGTCGTCCTCATGATCGGCGTGGTGATCCCGCCCGTGGCCGTCTGCGTGTTCGTGGTGAAAAATATTACCAAGGAGCCGATGGGCAGGATATACCAGGGCGTCATGCCGTTCCTCATCTCCCTGGTCGTGGTCTGGGGCATGCTCCTGTTCTTTCCCCAGCTCGCCCTGTGGCTCCCCTCGGTATTCTACAAGTGATGCCCATGAGCAGTAAACCCCCCTCACCCAACCCTCTCCCCCGAGGGGCGAGGCGCATAAGTCCTTTATCCCCCTCGCCCCTCGGGGGAGAGGGTTGGGTGAGGGGGATCAGTGGTTCACTACTAATCCAAGGAGGTACGTGATGAAAAAAGGGGTCGTATCGTTCGTGCTCGCCGCGGTCTTTTTCTTTGTGGGCGCCTTTTCCTGCGTCGCCGCCGACGTGATCAGGCTGAAGGCCGCAAACTACCTTCCGCCGACCCACAAGATGTCGCTCCTCACCGACAGGTTCTGCCAGGAGATCAAGAAGCGGACAAACGGCCGGGTGGAGGTCACCTACTATCCGGGCGGCACGGTCCTTTCACCCGTGAAGATGTTCAACGGGATCACGTCGGGCGTCGCCGACATCGGTGTTTCCCACATCCAGTATACCCGCGGGCGCTTCCCGGTGACGGAGGTCTTCGATTTGCCCCTGGGCTTCCCCAGCGGATGGGTGGCCACCCATGTGAGCAGCGACTTCTACGAGAAGTTCAAGCCGGCCGAGTGGGACAGCGTGCACGTGCTCTACCTGAACACCTCGGGCCCCCTCATCCTCCAGACGGTCAAGAAGCCGGTCAAGACCATCGAAGACCTTAAAGGACTCAAGGTCAGGGGCGCGGGGCAGATGACGGAGACCCTGAAGTACCTGGGCGCGGTCCCCGTGCCCATGGAGATGCCGGACGTCTATGAGGCCCTGAGACGGAACGTCCTCGACGGCATCATGGTCGACCTTTCCACGCTCAAATACTGGAAGTTCGCCGAGGTGGTCAACTATGTCACGCCCACGTGGCAGCTCGGCACGGGCATTACCTTCTACTGCGTGATGAACAAGAAGAAATGGGACGCCCTGCCCCCGGACCTCCAGAAGATATTTACCGAGGTCGCGGGCGAGGCCAAGGAGTGGCAGGCGCTCCTGTGGAATGAAATGGACATAGAGGGGAGGGACACCTTCAAGGCAAAGGGAGGCCAGATCCTGCCCCTGTCCGATGCGGAAGCGGCAAAGTGGATAAAGGCGGTCCAGCCCGTGATAGGGGCCTACAAGAAGGACATGGGCACCCAGGGATTCACGGCGTCCGACGTGGACAAGTGGATCGCTTTCATCAAGGAGCGCACCGCGTACTGGAAGAAGGAAGAGGCGGCAAGAAAGATCCCTTCGCCCTTCTAGGCCGCATCAGAGGCGCATTCGAAGAGAAGGACGCATAAGGACGGGACTATCATGCCCGCGGCAATATTTGGAGGGAGACGTGAACGACAAACTGATCAATCTCATGGCGGACCTTCAGGAAGAAGAGACCATGAAGATGGTGGAAGAGCTGATCGCATCGGGGACGGACCCCGTCACCATCCTCGACGACGCGCGCAGGGCCATGGAAGTCGTGGGGAAGCGCTTCGAGCAGTGTGAGTACTTCATCCCCGACCTGATGATGGCGGGTGAAATCCTCCAGGGCATCACGAAGATGGTTAAGCCGCGCATAAAGCAGGCGCAGGGCGCAGGCAAGAAGGGCAGGGTGCTGGTCGGCACGGTGGCGGGCGATATCCATGACATCGGGAAGGATATCGTCACCTTCATGCTCGACGTGAGCGGGTACGAGGTCCTCGATATCGGCATCGACGTACCGGTGGAGACCTTCGTCGAAAAGACGAGGGAGTTCAAGCCTCAGGTTCTGGCGTTGAGCGGCTTTTTGACGCTGGCCTTCGACTCGATGAAAAAGACCATCGAGGCGCTCGTCGCAGCAAACCTGCGGGACGGTCTCAAGATCATGATCGGCGGCGGCCAGATGGACGATGAGGTCCGGAAGTACGTCCGCGCGGACGCTTATGGAAAGGATGCGGTGGCGGCCGTCAACCTGTGCAGAGAATGGATCGGGGGTTGATATGAGCAAGACGACAGAAGAGTTGTACCGCGAGCGCGAAAAGAGGGTCCTCGACGCCATAGCCCTGACGAAGCCCGACAGGGTGCCCGTCGTGGCCTTATTCAGCTTCTTCCCCGCCAAATACTCGAATATGACGGTCCGGGAGGTCATGTACGATCCGGAAAAGCAGTGGAAGGCCTACTGGCGTACGCTGACCGAATTCGAGCCGGACATGGACCAGAACCCTTTCGCCCTGCGCTTCATAGGCCCCTTGCTGGACACCCTCGACTTCCGGCAGCTCAAGTGGCCCGGACACGGCATCTCCGACAATTTCACGTACCAGTTCGTCGAGGACGAGTACATGATGGCCGACGAGTACGAGGCGTTCCTCTTCGACCCGACGGACTTCATGATAAGGAAGTACTGGCCCCGGGTCTTCGGCGCACTCGGGGGCCTCGGGAAAATCTCGCCCCCGCGCCACATCGTCACCTACGCGATGGGGATGCCCTTCGGCTTCGCGCCCTACAACACGCCGGAGGTGGCCGCCAGCCTCGATGCGCTGAAAGCGGCGGGCGAGAAGTCGATGGAGATCGCCAAATACGCGGCGTCGTATACGGCGAAGGCAAAAGAGGCGGGGTTCCCCATGCAGTACGGCGGCTTCACGCAGGCCCCTTTCGACACGCTGGGCGACTATTTCCGGGGCACGAAGGGCCTCATGCTCGATATGTACCGGAGGCCGAAGCTGGTGATAAGGGCGTGCGAAAAGCTGCTTCCCCTCATGATCGACATGGCCGTGGGCGCCTCCCGGGCCTCCGGCAACCCGAGGATATTCATCCCCATCCACAAAGGACTCGACGGGTTCATGTCGATGGAGCAGTTCCACACGTTTTTCTGGCCTACTCTCAGAGACCTGTTCGTCGCCCTCATCAACGAGGGGATCGTCCCGTGCCCGCTGTGGGAGGGAAATTGCACGTCGCGTCTGCCCACGATCGGGGATATACCGCCGGGCCGCGCCCTCTACGGCTTCGAGGCGACGGACATCTTCAAGGCAAAGGAGATACTCGGCGACAAGGTCTGCATCAAGGGCAACGTGCCTCTTTCGATGATGGCGACGGGGACGCCGGAGGACGTGGTGGCCTACTGCAAGAAGCTCATCGACGTCGTCGGGAGAGACGGCGGCTACATCATGGATGCGGCGTCGAGCCTCGACAACGCGAAGACGGAGAACGTGAGGGCCATGATCGACTTCACGAAGGAATACGGCGTCTACTAGAGGGGGCGGGCTTTCAGGCCGGGTGTAAACCCGGCCTTGCCGGTGCGGCTACGATTCCGATTCACTTTACCGACAGGGAGGCGGACGCATGAGCAGGAAGGTGAGCATCACCGAGATTTTCGACACGAATCCGTTTTCGACGTATCAGGCGTGGGTCTGCTTCCTTTCTTTTTGCATCATGTTCCTCGAAGGTTTCGACATGATGATCATCGGGGTGGCGTTGCCCAAGATCGCGGACTTTCTGCACTCGAAGCCGGGCGCCCTCGGCCTGGCTTTAAGCGCCGGCCAGGTGGGGCCGCTGGTGGGCGCCATCGCCGGGGGCATGGTAGCGGACCGCTGGGGGCGGAAGCGGACGCTTTTCATCTCCGCCATTATTTTCGGCGTCTTTACCTTGATGACCGCCTATATTGCAAGCGTGCAGCAGTTGGCATTACTCCGTTTCCTCGCGGGCATCGGTTTGGGTGGGGCCATCCCGAATGCGCTCGCTTTCGGCTCTGAATGGGCGCCCAGCAAGATGCGCACGACCCTGGCCACGACCATGTACGCCGGTGTGGCTTTCGGTTCCACGATTGCCGGGCTTTCGGCCGCGTACCTGATCCCCGCTTACGGCTGGCAGTCCCTCTTCTTCGTGGGCGGCATCGTGCCTATCGTTATCGGCCTGGTCCTGGGAATCCTTCTTCCCGAGACCCTGGATTTCCTTGTAAAGAGGGGAAAGGATAAAGCAAAGGTGCGCCATATCGTCTCCAGGATCGCACCTGCCCTGGGAAGGGACGAGGGGTGCGAATTCTACTCCATCGAGAAAAGACTTCCCGGTGCGCCCGTAAAGCACCTCTTCAGGGAAGGTCGCTCGTTCACAACCATCATGTTGTGGCTCTGTTTTCTCGCGAGCTTCTTCCTCCTCTGGGTGATACTCGCATGGGCGCCCACGCTGCTCAAGAAGAGCGGCGCTACGCCCAAACAATACGGCATCGCTTTTGCGGCCCTCAATTTCGGTTCGATCATCGCCACCCTCCTCGTCGGCCGGTTGATGGACAAGGTCAACCCGTTCAATATACTGAAAGTCGCATTTATTCTCGCATTTTTCAGCGTCGTGGCCTTCGGGTTGTTCTCGACCGCCGGCCTCGTTGTCATCTCGATTATCTGCGTGGTCATGGGGTTCTTCGTCATAGGAGGCAATTCCGGACTCATGGGGCTTGCAACGATCTCATATCCTTCGGATATCAGGGGCTCCGGCATCGGTTGGGCCTATGGCGTCGGCAAGGTCGGGTCTCTCCTCGCTCCGGCGGTGGGCGGCTTGCTCCTGAGCCGGAATTGGAGCGTCACCCAGATATGCAGCACGAATGCCCTGGTCGCCCTCTTCGTAGCGGCTATTGTGATGATACTGCACGCACATGTGAAGTCCGTCGCGAAGAGCGCGCAAAACCTATGAATAAAGGAGCGGTGCCAAAGTAACATGAAAACCATCGTGCGAGGTCCCAGGGGAAAGGAGGTCGTCATCGGGGACGGCCTGCCCACGGTGCTTCTTGGGGAGCGGATCAATCCCTTCGGCAAGGGTCCGGTCAAGGAGGCCATGACGACGGGCAATATGGAGCCGATCCGGGCCGAGGCGGCGCGCCAGGTAGAGGCGGGCGCCGACGTCCTGCTCGTGAGCGTCTCCGCCTTCGGCATCGACGAGGTGCGGGTGCTGCCCCTGGTGATGGAGGCGGTCATGGACGTGGTCGACGTACCGCTGTGCATCGAGAGCAGGAACCCGGAAGCCCTCGATGCGGCGCTGCGCCTCGGCTGCGGCAAGCCGATCGTCAGCTCCGTCACGGGGGAGGGCCCGGTGCTCGCGGCCCTGCTGCCGCTGGTGAAGGAGCATGGCACGGCGCTCGTGGCGCTGGCATCGGATGCCTCGGGCATCCCGAAGGACCCCGCCGGCAGGGTGGAGGTCATCCGGCGCATCCTGGAGCAGACGGACGCCACGGGCATACCGAGGGAGGAGATACTCGTCGACTGCGTGGCGGAAGCGAGCGCGGTGAACGACAAGGCCGCCGGCGTGACCCTCGACACCATGGAGCGGGTAAGGGCCGAGTGGGGGCTCAACCTCGTGCTCGGGGCAAGCAACGTCTCCTTCGGGCTCCCCGACAGGATGACCGTCAACGCGGCCTTCCTCGCCCTCGCGATAAAGGCGGGCCTGACCGCCGCCATCGTCAACCCCACGACCATGCTGCCCTACGCCATGGCGGCGGACCTCCTCGTGGGCCGCGATCCCAGGTCGCGGCGGTTTACGACATACCACAGGAAGCGCAAGGCAAAAGAACGGGAGCAGACGGGGCAGCCGTGACAGGGCGGGACCTAGTGGTGCCCCCTCACCCCGACCCTCTCCCCCAAGGGGCGAGGGCAATCCGGGGCGCCCCCGCCCCTTTCCTCATTCTCCCCCGCCCTCTTCCCTGTTCTCCCTCTCCCCTTGGGGGAGAGGGTCGGGGTGAGGGTCCGCCTCTACAGCCCCAGGTACGCTTTTCTTACGCCCTCCTCGCTGAGGAGCTCCTTGCCCGGCCCTTCTAAGACGACCGAGCCGTTTTCCAGGATGTATGCCCTGTCCGCCTTCTTCAGGCACCACTCGACGTTCTGCTCGACGAGGAGTATCGTGATCCCCAGCTCCCTGATCTCATCGAGGATGCGGTAGATGTGGGAGACCATTTTCGGGCTCAGGCCCAGCGACGGCTCGTCGAGCATGACGATGTCGGGCTTACCCATGAGGGCCCGGCCGATGGCGAGCATCTGCTGCTCCCCACCGGAGAGGGTGCCCGCGAGCTGGGCCTTTCTCTTCTTCAGGATGGGGAAGAACTTCAGGACCTCGCCCAGCCTCTTCTCCCTCGATTCCCTCTCGGGTTTGGAGAACGCCCCGAGGAGCAGGTTGTCGAGGACGGTCATGGCGGGGAAGAGCCGCCTCCCCTCGGGGACGAGGGCTATGCCACGGCGCGCGATCTCGAAGGTGGAAAGCCGTTCCAGGGGTACGCCGTTGTGCAGGATGCTCCCCGACCTGGCAGGGGCGAGACCGCAGATGGTCCTGAGGATCGTGCTCTTCCCCGCGCCGTTCGCGCCCACGATGCCGGTGAGCGCGTGCTCCTCCACCTTGAGCGAGACGTCGTAAAGCGCCTGGAACTCGCCGTAAAAGGTCGAAACCCCCTCGATCTCAAGCACTGCCATAGTCGTCACCCAGGTACGCTTTTATCACTTCCGGCTTCCGCACCACTTCCTCCGGCGGACCTTCGGCGATCTTCTTGCCTTCGTCCATGACCACCACGCGGTCGGAAATCTTCATGACCGCCCGCATGACGTGCTCCACGGCGAGGATCGTCACGCCGCGTCGCTCGCGGACCTGCTGCACTGTCTCTATCATGCGGTCTATCTCCGTATGGTTCAACCCCGCGAGGGTCTCGTCCAGCAGGAGGAATATGGGCCGCGTCGCCAGCGCCCGCGCCATCTCCAGCCGCTTTTTCTGGGCCAGCGTCAGGTGGGCCGCGAGCGTGGCCGACTTCTCGTCGAGTGCGAGGAAGCGGAGGATGTCCATCGCGGCGTCCGTGGCTTCCTGACGGGACGCGGTCCGGCGGTACGCCGCCACCAGGACGTTATCGAGCACCGTGAGGGAGGAGAAGGGCTTCACGATCTGGAAGGTGCGGCCGATCCCCATGGCGCAGATCCGCTCGGGCTTGAGCCCCGCGATGTCTTGCCCTTTCAGGAGCACCTTGCCCCGCTTCGGCGCGTAGACCCCCGTGATCACGTTGAAGAGCGTCGTCTTCCCCGCGCCGTTCGGCCCGATGAGGCCCACGATCTCGCCTTCCCCGATGGTCATACTCACGTTGTTGACGGCGGCCAGCCCGCCGAACCGCTTTTCCAGGTGCTCGATCTTAAAGAAGGGGACCATGCGCCTAGGGCCTCCTCTCCGCCAGCAGCCGCCATCCCCGCTTCAGGGGGACGATGAGGCCCTGGGGCGCGAACATCATCACGGCCACGAGGACCGCGCCGTAGATGATGAGCTGGACCCCGGCATAGCCGCCGCCGAGGTAGGTGCGGGTCAGCTCGCTGATGGGGGTGAGGATCAGCGCTCCGAGGAACGGCCCGAGCAGCGTGCCCGCCCCGCCCACCACGGCGATGAGGAGTATCTCGATGGAAAAGGCCGAGCTGAACAGCGCAGGCTCGATGTAGAGCAGGAGCTGGGCGTAGAAGGTGCCCGCGGTGGCCCCGAAAAAGGCGCTTACGGCCAGCGCGATCATCTTGTACCGGGTGGCGCTGATGCCGATAGACCTGGCCGCGTCCTCGTTGTCGCGGATGGCCGCCAGGTAGAGCCCCCACCTCGACCTCTCCATCCACCGGTAGACGAAGAGGATCGCCAGCAGCATCACGAGGATCAGGTAGTAGTACGAGGTCTTGCCGGAGAACTGGAAGTTGAGCAAGGATTTGCCCGGCTGGAGGGGGATCAGGATGCCCGCCGCGCCTTTTAAGTCTATGCCGCCGATCTGCTCGGTGGAGGTGACGACGATGCGGAAGATCTCCGTGAAGGCGAGCGTCGCGAGGGCGAAGTACGGCCCCTTGAGCTTGAAGCACGGATAGCCGATGCCGATGCTGATGACCGAGGCAACGACGCCGCCGACGGCCATGCCCACCAGCGGCGGCACGTGGTAGTAAATGAAGAGGATGGTGGACACATAGGCGCCGATGCCGAAAAAGGCGGAGTGGCCGAAGGAGTGCTGGCCCGCGAGGCCCCCCAGGATGTTCCAGCTCGTCGCGAGATAGGCGAAGAGGAGCACCATGATGGCGGCGTGGACGAAGTAGGGGTCGCGCACGACGAGCGGGAAGAGGGCCGCGGCGGCAACGGCGCAGGCGGCGGGAAGGACGCTCCCGGCCGTCACTACTCCCTCTCCTTGCCCAGAAGGCCCATGGGACGGATCACCAGGCAGGCGATGAAGACGATGAAGATGAGGGATTCCACCATGGCGGAATTGATGAATTGGGCGCCGACGGATTCGATGAGGCCCACGATCAGGCCGCCCAAAAAGGCGCCCGTGATGCTGCCCAGCCCGCCGAGCACCACGATCACGAAGGACTTCCCCACGAAGAGGTCGCCCACGGCGGGGTGGATGAAATAGAAGGGCGTAAGGAAGGCCGCGGCAAAGCCGAGTATCACCGTGCCGATGCCGAAGGTGACCTTGTAGACCCGGTAGTCGTCGATGCCCATCAGGCGGGCCGCTTCCCTGTCCTGGGAGGTCGCCCTTATGGCGCGCCCGAAATTGGTCCGCCGCAGATAAAATTCGAGGAGCCGGATGAGCACCACCGACAGGACAAAGCCGATCAGCCGGGGCTGCATGATGTAGAGGCCCGCCACCTCCCACACCTTGCCCGTATAGGCCGTCCTCACGGTCCGGTAGTCGGCGCCGAAGAGCAGGAGCGCGCTGTTCTCTATGATGAGCATGAGGCCGGACGTGAGGAGGATGACGGTGAGCGCCGCCGTATCCTTCTCACGCTTCAGGATGGGCTCGATGAAGAGACGCTGGAAATAATAACCGAAGAAAAAGAGGAAGCAGCCGGCCAGGAGCGCCGACAGGTAGGGGTCGACTTTTAGCAGCTCGAGTATCCAGTAAACGGTGAAGAGGGCGACCATGAGCAGCGCCCCGTGCGCGAAATTGACGATCTTCGCCACGCCGAAGATGAGGCTTAAAGAAACCGCGATGAGGCCGTAGAGGCCGCCCATCAGGATACCGTTTACCGCCGCTTCGATGATCCCTGTCATGTCTTATACTTTACTTGCGCTCCTCCCACTTCGGCATCGGCCACACGGGGGCGGTCGAGGCGATGTTGGCGGGCCATACCGATTTCCTCTGCCCGTCGCGGTACTGGATGACGAGCATCCGCGCGCCCCTGGCCTGGCCTTCCGCGTCGAACTCTATCGGGGTCCAGGGGATAATCATTGCCGGTCCCTTGGTGATCTTCACGGTGGCGAGGGCGTCGCGGATCCTCTTCGGGTCCGTGGAGGCCGCCTTTTCCAGGGCGTCATAGAGTATGTAGGTGGAGGCGTAGCAGAACGCCGCTCCCCCGTTGAAATCCCTGTGGTCCTTCGTCCACTTCTTGAAGGCCGCGTTCTTCTGCGCGACCAGCGGCGAATGCTTCAGGTCCGTCGTCCACTCGGTGAGGTCGAAGAAATACTCGGCCAGCTTCCCCACCTCCTTGACGAAGGACGGGTCGGAATAGCCCGACGAGCTGCCGAGCAGCGCCATCGTGTTCACCCTCTGGTCGGCGATCGTCCTCATGAGGAGGATGGCGTCGGATATGTAGGAGTTGAGGATCACCACATCCGGGTTGGCCCTCTTCATCTTGAGGACCACGGGCGTCATGTCGGCGGTCTTCGGGGGATAGCCCTCGTCCAGGACTACTTTCAGGCCGTGTTCCGGCGCGAGCTTCCTGATGGCCTTGGCGATCGACTGGCCCATGTCCGTGTTCTCGTAGACCACGCCGATGGTCTTGGCCTGGACGCCGGTCTTCTTGCCCATGTCGAGGATGAAGTCTATCTGGTCCTTGGCCCAGTACGACCCTTTACGCTCGACGCGGAAGGTGTACTTGAAGCCGCGCTCGGTGATCTGGTCCATCAGGGAATTGGGCACGAGGTAAGGCACCTGGTATTTTTCGGCCACTTCCGTGCTCGTGTAGGAGACGCTGCTCTGGAAGGCGCCCATGATGGCCGACACCCCTTCCCTCACGATCAGGCGCTCCGCTTCCGACATGCCCACCTTGGGGTCGCCCCTCGTGTCCGCGTAGATCAGCTTGATCTTCGCGCCCTTGAGCGACTTGACGCCGCCCGCGTCGTTGATCTCCTTCGCGGCGAAATCATGGGCCATCTGAAGGTTCTCACCGATGACCGCCATGGAGCCGGAGAGCGGTATCAGGACGCCGATCTTGATCTCCTGCTGGGCGAAGGCGGTGCCGAAACCGAGTAGCAATACCATGCAACAGACCGACACGATACACGCGACTTTCCCTCTCATGTGCCTTTCCTCCTGTTCTGAACGACCGATGGACGACCGCTTCGCCAGGACGATCGCTCGCTTCGCTCACTGGGACGCAAAAACCTTTTCGTCCTTCGTCCTGGTCCCGAAGGGACGGTCGTCCTAGCGAAGCGGTCGTCCATCGTTTTTCCCTCGTCCATCGGTTCTTTCTTCCACTTCCACCGGCCTCACGAACCTGCCCGTCCCCTTGTTTCCGGGGAATGCCCCTTTATGGTAGACGACCGTGCCCCGGACGATGGTCGTCTCGACGCGCCCGGTGACTTCCATGCCTTCATAGGGCGTCCATCCGGCATGAGCACACAATTCGCCGGCCCTGACGGTCCACCTTTTTTCCGGGTCGAGGATAACGAGGTCGGCGTCGCTTCCCGGCAGCAGGCTGCCTTTTTTGGGATAGAGGCCGAAGAGCCTGGCCGGAGCCTCACAGGTCACCCTTATGATGTCGGCAAGCGATATCCTGCCGGCCGCCACGCCTTCACTATACACCAGGGGGAGCAGGGTTTCAACACCAGGGCACCCGCTCGCGCATCCGAAAATGGAGGCGCTTTCTTTCCTTTCGGCCGGCCACGGCGCGTGGTCGGAACTGACGGTGTCGATCTCCCCCGCCTTAATTTTTTGCCACAAAAGCCCCCTCTCCTTACCTTCCCTCACCGGGGGATTGATGCGGAGCCTCCCCGCGAGCGCGTCCATGTCGTCCTCGGAAAAGACGAGGTAATGGGGGCACGTCTCCGCGCTCA
Source organism: Syntrophaceae bacterium (assembly GCA_003165115.1). Classification (GTDB taxonomy): domain Bacteria; phylum Desulfobacterota; class Syntrophorhabdia; order Syntrophorhabdales; family WCHB1-27; genus BOG-1155. The sequence continues at coordinate 14,833 of PLSJ01000299.1, forward strand.
CCCGGACGCCCTGGCCCCGGTAGTAGTTGGCGAGGTCGACGGAGCGGGAGAGGCTCACGTGGTAGAGGTGCAGCCGCACGCCCGTGGCCCAGGCGAACTCTAAGGCCTTGAGCACGCTCTCCGTCTCCGATACGGGGGGCCTCGTCTCGCAGTGCGCCTTCGGGTAGGTCTTGCCCTGATCCATGTGGCGCGCTATCAGGTGCCTGACGATCTCGTCGTTTTCCGCGTGGACCCCGGCCGTGAGGCCCGTATCCGCGATAGCGGCGAAGGCGTCCAGCAGGCAGCCGTCCGAGACGCGGGGGAAGCGGTGGGGGTCCGTGTCGAAGAGCGAGAGCTTGAAGCCGCAGACGCCTCCGTCTCTCAACAGGGGGATGTTCCCTATGGTGTCGTCCTTCACGGAGCCGAGCAGCGCGACGTCCGTGACGCTCTCTTTCTCCACGAGCGCGATCTTGGCCGCCAGGGCCTCCGGGTCCGCGATGCCCGCCGGCGCATCGACGGGCATGTCGACGATGGTCGTCACGCCGCCCGCCGCCGCCGACCGGGTCGAGTGGAAGAAGCCCTCGCCCGGAAAGCTCAAGGAATGGACGTGGCTGTCGATCACACCGGGCAGGACGAGCCTGCCTGCTGCGTCGATGACCGAATCGGCCCGGACGCCCGCGAGACTGTCGGCCACGGCGGCGATGATGCCGTCATCGATGAGGAGCGCACCACTGTGCACCACCCTGTCCCCGAGCACGATGTCGCCCGTGACCGCCATGTGAAAGGTTTTCTTCACGTCAACCTCCTGTCCAACGCCTGTATCGCCGCCGCCAGCACTTCCGTGCCGGCGGCTATGTCCGCCCACTCCGTCCATTCGTCGCTGCAATGGCTCCTGCCGTCTTTCGACGGCAGGAAGATCATGGCGGCCGGCGCGATGCCCGCAAGGTGGTTGGCGTCGTGCCCGGCCCCCGAGTGCAGTTGCGCATAGGGTATCCCGAGGCTTATCGCCGCCTCCCGCAGGAGGCTTACCACCTCGTCGGGAAAGCGCACAGGCGTCGAGCTCATGGAGAAGTCGAAGGCGATATCGATCTTCCTTGAGTCCCTTATCCTGTCGAGCCGGTCCGTGAAGTCGGCGGCGGCCGCCTCGACGCAGGCCGTATCCGTGCCCCTCATCTCCATGCCGAGCAGCATTTTGCCGGGGACCACGTTGAGCGCGTTGGGGAAGAGCTCGACCCTGCCCACGGTACCGACGATATCGCCCGCCCCGCTGCACACCGCTTCCAGGGCGAGGACGGCCTCCGAGCCCGCCGCGAGGGCGTCTCGCCTCCGGCCCATGGGGGTCGTGCCCGTGTGATCGGGCTGCCCGACTATCTCGATCCGTCCCCTCCAGATACCGACGATGCCCGTCACCACCCCCACGGGCACACCGGCACATGCGAGATGCGGTCCCTGCTCGATGTGGAGCTCCAGGAACGCGGCCACATCACCCGGTGATCTCACTGCCTCCGGCAGACGGTCCGGGTCCGCGCCCGCCGACCGCATGGCCGCGTCCAGAGAGCGGCCCGTCCCGTCCGTCAACGCGAGGTGCTCAGGCCAGAGCTTCCCCGCCATCGCCCTGCTCCCTATCGTCGAAAGGCCGAAGGGCGACGGCTCCTCCGCGGGGAAGACCACCACTTCCAGGGGGTGATCGAGCCGGATATGTTGCTCGTCGTACCTTCTCGCCGCCTCTATTGCCGCCACGACGCCCGCGACGCCGTCGAACCTGCCCCCGCCCCTCACCGTATCGAGGTGCGAGCCGACCATCAGGGGGGGCAGCGCGCATGCGCCTTCCCGTCTCCCGATGATGTTCCCGCCCGCGTCCGTTCTCACCGCAAGGCGCGCCCCTTCCATGAGGCGGCATACGTACGCGCGGGCTTGCAGGTCTTCCGGGGAAAAGGAGAGCCTCGTGTAGGGCGGCTCACCGGGGGAAACAAACGCGGAGAACGCGATGATGTCGTCCTTGATGCGCTCGACCCTCGGCTCAAGCCTTCCAGCCGTCATGAGCGTGATGCCTCCTTTGAGGGCACTAAAAAAACGCTCTTCCCCGGCGGGCGGGGAGAGCGCATGATGGATGTCCGCCGGTCTTTCCGCATGAGGCGGAATTCGCCGTTTTCATCTTACCAACTACCGGGGAGCGGGGTCAACAAGAAAACCCCGTCGTCGCTTAAAGCGCGCGTATTCGATTCGGGGTGTTCCCTAAAGAGAGCGTCATTTTTTGAGGTGGAACGCCACGGGCACCTGCACCCATTCGTCCACGGCGGTCTCCCCGCGGCGGGCCGGGATAAAGCGCCAGCTCCGCACGGCTTCGCTCGCCGCCCTGTCGAGGATATCAAAGCCCGAGGACTGGGCCACCTCCAGCTCGATCACGTTCCCTTTCCGGCCCACCAGGACCTTCAGCATGACCATGCCTTCCGTGCCCATCCTCCTGGCCGCGGCCGGGTAGGCGGGCGGGGGGTTGTTCAGGTAAGCGGCCCCGAGCCGGGGAGGGGTCACGGCCTGCCCCGTGGAAGGGGCGGGAGGCCCACCACCGCGGGTCTCGAAGGCGGGCAGCCCCGCGTCCCGTGACGCGGCGTTTCCGGACGGCGCACCCGCCTCGGGAAGGGTAGCGGGGTTGACCGAGGCCGGGGCGCCGAGGGGAGGTCCGGCGGCGGCGGGGGCATCGGGCGCGGAGCGTGAGGGAGACGGCGCGGTGCGTGCCGGGGGAGCGGGTTTGGCCACGGCTACGGGCCGGGGCGTCGGCTCCGGGACAGGTGCGGGCCTGGGGACGACGCGCTCTTCCCTCAGCTCCGCATCGATAGGGGCCATGAAATCGGGCGCGGCAGGCACGTGGCCGAGGAACAGGGCGAACGCGTACAGCATGCCGCCCCAAAGCAGGCAAGCGATCCCGGCCAGCCAGGGCAGGCGGCGCAAAGGGTCGTCCGTGCGCGGTGATTGGGGCGTCATGCAGCTATTCATGGTACTTTACCGCGATCAGGAAATGCTCTGCCCCCGCGTGGCGTGCCTGGAGCATGGCCTGCACCACCGTCCCTTCCGGCGCGGCGCTGTCCGCCGCCACGATCACGTGGCCGTTCGACGCCTTCAACAGGGGCTTCAATACCTGGGTCACGGTGGCGAGGGTCACGGGCGTCGCGTCCAGGAAGATCGCCTTGTCCTTCGTCACCGTGAGGGTGACCGGGGCACGGGCTTGCACGGGCACGGCCCGCCCTTCGGGGAGGTTGACGGGCAGGGCGTGGAGGTTTTGCAGCGAGAGCGACGCGAGCATGAAGGTGGCCAGGAGGAAGAACATCACGTCGATCATGGGGATGATCTCTATGCGACCCCGGCGGGACTGGCGCGACCTGCGCACCTTCATCACGCACCTCCCGCCTTGGCGTGACCTGCCGGCTTGTCCCCGTCCCCGGCGGCGCGCCGGAGGTCCCCCTGACGCACGACGGCGTACGCCTGCGCGTCGCCGCGGCGCGGCTTGATGCGCGACTCGCTGTGGTCCATGCGGATATGGTCTATGAGGAGCGTGCCCAGGCGCTCCATCTCGTCCATCGTCCGCGATTGCAGGTGCGAGAAGAAGTTGAAGGCGAACAGGGCGATCAGGGCGATGATGAGGCCGAGGGTGGTCGCGATGAGCGCCTGAGCCACGCCCCCCGTGATGCCGGTGGGATTGACGAGGCCTGAGCCGCCTATCAGCCTGAACGACCCCATCATGCCCACGATGGTCCCCACGAGCCCGAGCAGCGGCGCCGCCGTCACGATGGTTTCCAGCACCCATAACCCCCTGTTCAACGCCTTCTCAATCACCTGCGCCTCGTTCGCGGCGCGGGACTCCACCCACCAGGCGGGATGGGTGCGGTTCTCGAGGACCACACGGAAAAAGCGGCCGAAATAGCTCCCCGGCGCGAGGGAGGCCGCCTGTTCTTCCAGCGCCTGCCAGGGGAAGCGATACGTCTCCAGCAGGGCCGGAAAGGCACCCGGCAGCCGCGCGTACCGCCGGTAGACGAACGCCTTGTCGAGGATAATGACTAGGGCGACAAGCCCCAGAAGCAAAAGGGGGTATACCGTGGCGCCGCCGAGTTGCAGGGCCTTGAGGGTACCGGTGAATTCGTGCATATGGACACTCCTTTGCCTAAAAGTAGTACATGACGCCCAGGCGGAAGGTCACCGGCTCGACGGGGTGGAAGTGGACGTCGTTCACCCCGCCCGCGGACTCTCCGGGCAGCCTCGACGCGTAATAGTACTCGATGTTGCTCACCTTGCTGTTCAGGAGGTTGAATCCCTCCAGCGTGACGGCGGCGTTCTTCGTCACCTTGTATCCCACGCGGCCGTTGACGAGCGTCGTCGAGGGCGCACGCACGCTGTTGTCCTCGACGAGCGGGTACGCACCCATGTAGCGCGCCTGTACGCTCCCGAACCAGCGCCCCAGGTTGTTCACCACGACGCTGAGGGAGCCGACACCCTCCACCGCACCGGGGATGCGGTCGCCGACCGGGTCGAAAGAGGTGAACCGCGCCCGCGCGTAGGCGAAATCCGCCCTTATGGCGAGCCACGGGGTCGGGTTGTACACATTGGTGAATTCGATGCCGGTGCGGCGGCTGGGGCGGCCGGGCGTCGTCGTGCCCGCGTCGCCCTCGAACACCAGCTCGGACGCGAAATCCAACTGGTAGACCGCGAGCGTGCTCTGGAGGCCGGGCACGATCGCGGTGCGCGCCCCGACCTCATATCCCTTCGTGCGGACCAGGGGCGTCACCTTCTGCGCGGGGAGGTTCGCGTCGGGACCGGTGCCGGGGGTAGTCGTGATCGTCGTGCCGCGGGCGTCGTTGCTGTGAAAGCCCTCGCCCGCGTTGACGAAGTATTCCGTCCGCGCCCACGGCCCGAATATCACGCTGAACTTCGGACTCATGATGTGGTCGTTGGCAACGCCCGAATTGGCGGGGTTGCTGCTGGTCACGCCGAACCGGTAAAAATCGGCCCTCACCCCCGCCTCGGTGCGGACCTTCTCGAGCCATTGCACGCTGTTTTGGAAATAGAGCGCGCCGCTGGTCTCGACGACGTGGTCGGAGCGCACCACGGAAAGGAGGTGGCGGTTTTCC
>PLSJ01000394.1 GCA_003165115.1 Syntrophaceae bacterium
GTAAACGGGAACGTCACCTACAAAGCGGTGGCGGAAAGCTTCGGTCTCCCCTACCGTCCGCTCGACGACGTGCTCTCCTAGAGGGCGCAGCCGGACGTCACACGTCCGCGAAGCACCTCAAGCCCCCCGACCTCGCGGGGTGCCTCAGCTTCCGGAGCGCCTTGGCCTCTATCTGCCTTATCCTTTCCCTCGTCACCTCGAATACCTGACCCACCTCTTCTAAGGTGTGGTCGCACTTTTCCCCGATGCCGAACCTCATCCTGATCACCTTTTCCTCTTTCGGCGTGAGGGTGGAGAGGGTCCTGTCCAGGTGCTCGATGAGGTCGTGGAAGATGACGGAGTCCTGCGGCACGGTCGCGTTCCTGTCTTCTATCAGGTCGGAGAGGTGCGTGTCTTCATCGTCGCTCACGGGCGTCTCCAACGAAATAGGCTCCTTCGTGACGCGAAGGACCTTCCTGATCTTATCGGCGGAAAAGCCGATCCTTTCCGCGATCTCGTCGGGGGAGGGGTCCCTTCCCAGGTCCTGGACAAGCTCCCTCGATACCTTGACGATCTTGTTGATGGTCTCGATCATATGGACCGGGATCCTTATGGTCCGGGCCTGGTCCGCGATCGCCCTGGTGACGGCCTGCTTTATCCACCACGTGGCGTAGGTGCTGAATTTGTAGCCCCTTTTGTACTCGAACTTCTCCACCGCCCTCATGAGGCCGATATTCCCTTCCTGCACGAGGTCGAGGAGGGAAAGGCCCCGGTTGCCGAACTTCTTCGCGATGCTGACGACCAGTCTCAGGTTCGCCCTTATCAGCTCGTTCTTGGCGGCGACCCATTCCTTGTCGGCCTTCTCCAGGCGCAGGAAAAGCCGCCCCATCTCGGCCGCGCCGACGCCGCCTTCATGTTCGAGTCTCGCGATCCTTTTGTAGAGCATGTCGAGACCCTTGGCGTCGCCTGAGTCCGCCGCCTGCCTGAGCCGCTCGATCTCCCCTTCGACCTTTTCGATCCTTTCCACGGAAGTCCACATCTTGCCCTTTATCCGCCCAACCAGCTTCCTGCCGAACTTTATGTCACCGGCGATCTGCCGCATCTCTGCGCGGCACCGGCCTCTTTCCTCCTCGCTGCCGGCCCTCTTCGACCGGTAGTAGACCTGTTTCAGCGCCTCCATGAGACGGAGCACCTTTTCCCTGAACGCCTCTTCGTCGCCCGTTCCCGCCTCGTCCTCCGCGTCCGGCGCCGTCTCCGAAAAACCCAGCCCGGCCATCCCCGAGCCGGAATACGCATGGAGAAGCTCCCGCACCGTCCCCGGATAGGAGAGAAGCACGTCCTTGATCTCCTCCCTCGCTTCCTCGATGCGCACGGCAATCTTCCTCTCGCCTTCCCGCGTGAGAAGCCCCACGGACCCCATCTCCTTGATGTAATGCTTGATGGGGTTCATCAACTCCTCGTCGCAGAGGCCGTCCGGTCCGTCCTCGAAGCCATACCTTTCCGTCCGGATCGGGCCGCCCTCTCCTTCCGCGTCCATGTCGAAAAGGTCGATGTCGTCGCAAAAGTCCGCCCGGTCGTCGCCCGCCGGCGCCATCATGAGGTAGACTTCACCGATCTCCTGGCCTTCATCGTAGGGGAAAAACCGCTTTGCCGGGTTGAAACCACGCATTTCCATCCTTGTATCCATATCGTCAGACATAGCTACCTCACTTGGCGGATTTATTCTTCATGGCTGTCAACGCGTTCCTCTTTCTTTCGAGCAGCTCTCTCAGCGCCTCCTGGTCGCCCCTTTTCTCGGCCTCTGCCAATTTTTCGGTAAGTTCCCTGCCTTCTTCGCGGATAAGCTTGTTTTCCCTGTGGGAGAGGTAGTCCAACACGATCCTCTCCACCTCCTGCTCGTCGCATTCGGACCCACCGAGCAACGCGGCTATCGCCTTTTCCCGCAGCTCCGGTCTTTCGAGCACGTTCAGGAAAAGCTTGATGTCCGGGGCCGGATGCTGTTCCTCGTACGCGAGCAGCCTCGACAGGACTTCCCCCAGGTCCCTGTCTTTGAGAGATTTTTCCACCCCCTTTCCTTTCACCAGTTTTAAAAGCTCCGGCCTGTTCATCACGATGCCGACGACCTTCTCTTCTATGACGCTCCCGGTCTCCTTACCATGGGCGGCCTCCGCCTCCGGGCGGCCGTCCCTGAAGGCGTCCCGGAAGTGATGTTCCTCCACACCCGTCAGCTCGGCCAATCGCTGGATGTAGAGCCTCTTCTTGACGGCGTCCTTCATCCCTTCGATGTGGGGGCTGACCGACCTGATAAAGGCCATCTTGCCCTCCAGGGTCCCCATGCCGTGCTTCTTTACGTGCAGGTCGAAAAAATAATCGAGGAGCGCCTTCTTCTCTCCCATCACCTTTTGGAAGCCCGGCAGGCCGTGGAGCCGCATGAAGGTGTCCGGGTCGTGCCCTTCGGGCAGCACCACCATGGTCCCGTTGATGCCCATCTCCGCGAAAAGCGTGATGAGGCGGAGCGCGCTCTTGACGCCCGCTTCATCGCCGTCCAGCATGAGCGTGATGTTCTCGGTATAATTCCTTAAGCGCGAGACCTGTTCCTCCGTGACCGAGGTCCCGAGGGTCGCCACGCTGTTCTTTACGCCCGCCGCATGGAGGGCGATGAGGTCGAAGTAGCCCTCCACGATGATGGCCTCGTCCTTTTCGACGATCTCTCTCTTGGCTTTGTCGACGCCGTAGAGCACGGAGCGCTTGGAAAAGACGGGCGACTCCGGCGAATTGATATACTTCGGCATCGCCTCCTTCACGATGGCGCGCCCGCCGAACCCTATGACCTTTCCGCGCATGTCCGAGATCGGCACCACCACCCTGCCCCGGAATATGTCGTATACCTCGCCGCCGTCCCTCATCTTGAGTATGCCCGTGCCGAGAAGCAGGTCCATGGGGACACCGAGACGCTTCGCGAACTCCTTCCCATAGATGTTCCTTTCGCTGTAGCCCAGCCTGAATTCGGTGATGACGGGAGCATCGATCTGCCTGTCGTTGAGGTATTTCATGGCGGGAGCGAACCGCTTGAGGTTCGCCTGATAATAGTCGGTCAGCCGGGAAAGGGCGTCGATGACGGGCGTCCTCCTGGCGGTCAGCCTGCCGCCGGATTCGATGCCCACCTGGTGCGCAAGCGTCTCCAGGGCTTCCGAAAAGCTGGACCGCTCGTACTTGGCGAGGAAGTTGACCGCGTTGCCGCCTTCATGACAGCCGAAGCAATAATATATCTGTTTTTCGGTATTTACGGTGAATGAGGGAGTTTTTTCTTTATGAAACGGGCAGAGCCCCACGAAATTCTTGCCTGTTCTTCTCAATTTCACGTACTGGGACACGATGTCCAGGATGTTCACCTTCTCCAGTACTTCGTCAAGAACGGAATTCATAAAAGACAATTGCTGGGGCTCAGCGCCCCCTCCGCGAGCAAAGCTCGCAGAGCCTTCTCCCTCATAAAAGCTCCACTATTGTCACACCAGAGTTCTTTTCGTCTTTTTTCACGTCCTTTACGTAGCCCGCTTCCGAGAGATGCGCCCTGATCGCCTGCATGAGCCTGCCCGTGCCTATGCCGTGGAGTATCTTCAACCGGGGCGTGCCGTGCACGATCGCCCTGTCGACGAACCTGTCGACCTCGTCGAGCGCGTCTTCCACCCTGAGACCCCGCACGTTGATCTCGGGCACCTCGATATCGGTGACGTTCACTTCCACGCGCCTCTCCTTCTCCGGCGCCGATCCCGCGCTTACCCGTTCCACGTAATCCTTCCCTATCCGCATCCGCATGTTGCCGATGACGACCTCCGCCATGCCCTTCGCGCCGTCGATCTCGGCCACATAGCCTTCTTTCCCGATGGTCCTTACCCTCACGTAGTCACCGACCGCGATCTCGGCCTGCACGGCGGCCTTCCGCTCGGGCGCGACCCTCCGTCTCACCTCGGTTACCTTCTCCCTGGCCTTGCGCAGGGACTCACGGTCCTTGGCGGCCAGCCCCTTCCGTATCTCCTCAAGCTCCGCCTCCAGGTCCGACACCTGCTTCCGGCAGCGCTCTTCCGCGTCCTTCAGGTAGGCGTCCCTTTTTTCTTTCAGGGCATCGAGTCTCTGCCGCATTTCGTCCCTGTAAAGAGCCGCCTTCGCCCGCTCGGCTTGTGCCGCCTTTTTCTCGTTCTCCAGGTCCCTGATGAGGTCGTTCAGCACGTACTCCTGCTTCCCGAGATAGGAATAGCTCTTCTCCACGATCTCACGGGGCAGGCCGCACGTCTCGGCGACTTTGAGCGCGTTGCTGACGCCCGCCACGCCGTAGAGGAGCGTGTAGAGCGGCTTCATCGTGTGTGAATCGAAATCGGTCGCCACGTTCAGGGCAAAAGGGCGCGCGGAGCCGTATGCCTTGAGCAGGTTGAGGTGGGTCGTCACCACGATCTTGCAGCCCTTTTCGACAAAGGCGTCCACAACGCCCATTGCCAGGGCGGANNTCTTGATCGCCTCCACGTGGGCCGTGAACGTCGAAAGCTCCATGGAAATGTCCTGCTCGTCCCCCATCACCGCATAAATGCCGGGAAAAAGAGAGACCCTCGGGGTGGCTTTCGCCGGGATGAACATGCCCGCCGACGCCATGAGCAGGAGAAGGCCCGTCGTCTTCAACGCGACGGTCTTCCCGTCCGCGTTCGGCCCGCTGATGATGGTCGCCTTCTTTTCTTCGCCGATGACGATGTCGATGGGTACGGCCTTTTCCCCCTTCGAGAGCATGATGAAAGGGTTGACGGCCCCCCTTATCTCGATCGAACCCCCCGTCTCCATCCGGGGCCTCACGCAATTGAAGGCGGAGGCGAAAAGGGCGAGGGAATGATGGAGGTCGAGGTCGGCGACGAGCGCGAGGTTCGCCTTTATCTCGGGCGCGTACGGGCGGACCCATCGGGTCAGGTCACGGAGTATCTTCTTTTCCTCTTCCTTTTCCTCTTTCTCCAGCACGCTGACCGTGTTGTTGGTTTCCATGACCTCGACGGGCTCGACGAAAGAGGTTTTCAGGGAATGGGAATAATCGTGGACGATGCCCTGAAAGAACTGGTTGTAGTTTGGCTTGAGCGGTATCACGTACCTGCCGTTGCGGACGGCGATGTAGGTATCCTGCACGACGGGCCGCACGTCGTCCCTCTCCATTATCCGCTCTAAGGATTTCCTCGCCTTTTCCTTCAACTGGTAAAGGTCGGACCTGATCTTGGACAGCTCGTAGGAGGCGCTGTCCTCGATGAACCCTTCCTCGTTGACGGTCTTCTTGATCCTGGCGCTCACGTCCGGCAGGGGTTTTATCCCCTCTATGACCGACTCAATATAGGGGCTCTCTTTCACGGTCTTCTTGAGGAACGCAGCGACCCCCCTGCAACTGGACAGGAATTGCGCGACGGCGAGGAAATCGGGTATCTCCAGGGTGAACTCGGGGAGCGACAGCCCGGCGGCCTGCTTCCTTACGTCGGGGATGTCACTTAAGGGGATAGGGCCGTGCCACTTGACGATCTCGAGGGCGCCGTCTATCCGCTGCTGGCGCTCCTCGATCTCAGGAAGCGTCAAAAGGGGTCTCAGGTTGCGCAGCTCTTCGCCGATAAAGCCGGTCGATGCATAGCGTTGTACGACTTCGAGGAGCTTGAGGTAGTCTACGTACTCTAAGGTCTTGTCCGCCATGAATGGCTTCACGACGGTCTTTGGGAAGACAGTCTGGTTCTCACCATTTGACTCAATACCTTTCCATCCACCCGGGATGCAAGTTTCTCCGTCAGGACTTTCATCACCCTGCCCATGTCCTTCTGGTCCTTGGCCCCAAGCGTCTCGATGGCGTCGTCCACCGCCTGCGACACTTCTTCCTCGGACATCTGGGCGGGCGCGAACTCCTTCAGTATCAGGAGCTCCTTTTCTTCCTTCTCCACGAGGTCCTGCCGCTGACCTTTCTCGAAGCTTTCGATAGACTCGGCATGCTGCTTCATCATGGTCTTTACGACCCCGTAAAACTCCTCCTGCGTCAGCGGCTTCCTCTTCTCGATCTCTTTATAGCCAAGGGCGGACAGAAGCATCCGCAGCACGGACACCCTGAGGCTATCCTTCTCTTTAAGCGCCTTTTTCAGGCTTTCGTTGATGTCGTCCTTGTATGCCATTTCCGTAAAACCCTAGTAAAGGCCCTTCTCCATCTGCCGTCTCAGCTTCTTCAAGGCCCTTTTCTTCGCGGCTACAATTTTCTTCTTTCTTTTGACGCTCGGCTTTTCGTAGTGTTCTCTTCTCTTGATCTCTGACAGGATCCCTGTTCTTTCACACTGCTTCTTGAACCTTCTCAAGGCGCTTTCAAATGACTCTCCGTCTCGTATAATAATTGCGGTCATCCATTATTCCCCTCCCTCCGTCTGTATCTTTTTATAAAAGTGGTATATTACACTACAAAAATGGGCATAAAGTCAAGATAATTATAGGCAAGGCGGGCCGGACACGGGCCGCAGGGGGAATGCCCCGCCCTGCGCCTGCATCGGGGGGCGCGCGTCAAAATTTCCTCCGGATGGAAAAAAGACCTTACCCGGTACACCAAGGTCTGAACGGAGAGAGTCCGGCAATAACATCGATTGCCAGAAGAAAGGTGCAACCGCATTTACTCGTCCAGCACCTTTCTGATCGTCCTTGCAATCTCCCTCTTCGTCAGAGGCTTCATCGCAAAGGCTTTAATGCCCGCCGCCTTCGCAGATCCCTCATTTACCACATAGCTGAAGCCCGTACACATGATGATGGGCATATCCGCCCTGAGGGCGAGAATCTCTTTCGCAAGCTCAAAACCCGCCATTTCGGGCATGGTCTGGTCGGTA
>PLSJ01000164.1 GCA_003165115.1 Syntrophaceae bacterium
GGCTTCGGAAAGACGGAGGTGGCGATCAGGTCTGCCTTCAAGGCGATAATCGACAACAAACAGGCGGCGGTACTCGTGCCGACCACTGTCCTGGCGCAGCAGCATTACAAGACCTTCTCCGAAAGATTCCGCGACTACCCGGTCAACGTGGAGAGGCTCTCCCGGTTCCGGTCAAAAGAAGAGCAGGCCCGGACGGTGGAGCGATTGAAGAAAGGGTCCGTGGACATGGTGATAGGCACGCACCGCCTGCTGCAGAAGGACATACAGTTTAAAGACCTCGGCCTTCTCATCGTCGACGAGGAACACCGGTTCGGCGTGAAGCATAAAGAGAAGCTCAAGCTCCTCAAGAAAGACGTCGACGTGCTTACCCTCAGCGCCACCCCTATCCCGAGGACGCTCCATATGGCCATCACGGGCATCAAGGACCTCAGCATCATCAACACCCCTCCCCTTGACCGGCTTGCGGTGAAGACGCAGGTGGTGAAATTCAACGAAACGGTTATCAGGAAGGCGGTGACGGCGGAGCTGGAGCGTGGCGGGCAGGTGTTTTTCGTCCATAACGTCATCTATAACATCGGGATCGTTCACGAGCAGCTAAAGAAGATGCTCCCCAATGTAAGGATAGCGGTTGCCCATGGGAAGATGAATGAAAAGGATCTCGAGCGGATCATGCTCGGCTTCATCGGCGGAGAATACGACCTTCTCCTCTGTACCAACATCATCGAATCGGGACTCGACATCGCGAATGTGAACACCATCTTCATCAATAACGCCCACAGGTTCGGGCTGGCGGACCTCTACCAGCTGCGGGGCAGGGTGGGCAGGAGCGCAAAGCAGAGTTATGCCTACCTGCTCGTGCCGAAAGAGGAGGCCCTCACGAGAGACTCCCTGGCGAGGCTCAAGATACTCGAAGAGCTGACCGAACTCGGATCGGGATTGAAAGTGGCAAATTACGATCTGGAGATAAGGGGCGCGGGCAACCTGCTCGGCAAAGAACAATCCGGCCATATAAACCTTGTCGGGTTCGAGCTGTACTGCCGCATGCTGGAAGAGGCCGTGAAGGAGCTGAGGAAGGAGGTCGGACAGGTGGAGGAGCCCGTGACGGAGATCAACCTCCCCTTGAGCGCGTTCATCCCGGATTCCTACATCGGGGACGAGACGAACAAGCTCCTGACCTACAAGCGGCTCTCCAAGATCAAGACCGATGACGAGCTTGCGGAGATGGAAGAGGAGCTGAAGGACCGCTACGGCCCGGTCCCTCTCCCGCTCGTGAACCTGCTGCAGATAATAGGTCTCAAGATCCTCCTCACCGGCATGAAGATGAAGCGGCTCGAATGCACGGGAAAGCAGATCATCATGCAGGTCACCGAACGGACGCCCCTGGACATGAAGAAGGTCCTGAAGATGGTAAAGGAGGGGAGGGAGCGGATCAAGCTCTTGCCCGACGGAAGGATCGTCATCCAAAACGATCAAAAGCCGCAGGATATCGTCAGGGTCGCAAGAAATGTGTTGATGCAGCTTATGGCGGTATGATATAAGACAAAATATGAGGTGACCATGAAAAAGTGTCTGATTTTTTTATTCCTTCTTCTGCCGCTGATCGCGTGCTCGAAGAAGCATGAGGAAAAGGTTCTCGCGACGATAGACGGGGAGAAGATCACCCTGCAGGAGTTCAATGCCGAGCTTGATAAGATCCCCATGAATATGAAGATGCTGGTAGCGGGGCAGAGCGGGAAAAAGAACTTCCTCGACAGGCTGATCGTGCAAAAGCTTCTTTTGAAGGAAGCGAAAAAGGAAAATCTAGAGAAGGACAAGGATTTCCAGGACAAGCTTGCCGAATTCAAGAACCAGTTGATAATGCAGACGCTGCTCAGCAAAAAGATCGCGAAAGAGTCGAACTTCTCCGATGAGGAACTGCAGAAATATTACGACGCCCATAAGGAAGAGTTCAAGAAAGAAAGGGAGATACAGACAAGGCAGATCGTCGTCAAGTCCGAACAGGAGGCGAAGGAGCTGGAAGGGAAGATAGCGAAGGGTGAGGATTTTGCCGATCTGGCGAAAAGGTATTCACTCGACCCGAGTGCCAAGACAAACGGCGGCGACATAGGCTACCATCCAAAAGGCACTCTCATCCCCGAGTATGAAGAGGCGGCCTTCAAGCTGACAAAGACCGGACAGGTAAGCGCGCCCGTGAAGACCCAGCTGGGCTACCACATCATAAAGCTCGAAGGGATGAAGCCGCCGACTTATGTGCCCTTCAACGAGGTGAAGGATTTTATCAGGCAAAAGCTGACACAGGAAAAGCAGACCGAGATGGTCCAAAAATATATCGAGGATCTGAAGAAGAACACAAAGATCGTCGTGAATGCGGATCTCCTCAAAGAGGAAGGGAAGCAGGCCGAGACACCGGCAAAGACCGAAGGCGCAAAGCCGGAAGGTGCGACCGCACCGCCGCCCGCCGGAACGGCGACACCCGAAGCGACGGCGAAACCGGAGGCGAAGGAGCAGGGAAGCGCCCCGGCAAAGACGGGGCCGGAGACCACAAAATGAGGCGGCTCTTTTTCATCGTGTGTGTGGCCCTCGTCACGCTCGCGCCTTCCGTTTCACGGGCGGAGGTCACGGACAGGATAATAGCTATTGTCAACGACGAAATCGTCACGCTCCGGGAAGTGGAAAGGTTCGTGGCGGTCGAAAAAAAGAGCCGCTACTCCTCGATGAACGAGTACACGAGGAACTTGGCGCTCAGGGAAAAACTGGATACGTTCATCGAGGGGATGCTTATCGCCCAGCAGGCAAAGAAGCTGAAGGTGGAAGTGACCGACAAGGACATACAGGAGACGGTCGACAATATTAAGAAACAGCACCTCATCACGGAGACCGAGCTGAAACAGCAGTTGAAGAAGGACAATATCGACTACAAGGAGTTCATTCAGGGCATAAAGAGGAGTATAATCAGGACCAAGGTCCTGTCAAGGACCATCATGCAGGAGATGGACCTGGATGAAAAGAGCCTGAAGGCCGAGTATGACGCCCATATCGGCGATTACGTGCAGGTGGAATACAGGCTGCAGCATATTTTTGTCTCGTCGCAGAGAAAAGACGCGGCCGAAAGGGCGCAGAAGGCATTGAAAGCGCTTGAGCAGGAAAAGCCGTTCGGAGAGGTAGCCAGTGAATTTTCAGACGACGTGTCGAACACGCCGGGTGGGGATATGGGTTTTGTGAAGAAAGAGGACCTTATCCCCGAGCTGAGAGAGGCGGTCAAGCTTCTCATCCCGGGGACGTACAGTAATATCGTCCACACCCCTTTCGGATACAATATCCTCAAGCTCAACGAGACAAAGAAAGGCCAGGCCGCCTCCTTTGAATCCGTCAAGGATAGCATCAAGCAAAAACTTTTCATGCTGGAGTCGGAAAAAAGGTATAAGACGTATATCGCCAAGCTGAGGTCCTCTTCATATATCGAGGTCAAGATCTGAAACGCATAGCGATAACGATGGGCGACCCCGCCGGCATCGGCGGGGAACTCATTCTGAAGGCCCTGACGAGGCTCACCCGGAGGAGCATACCGGTCATCATCGGGGATGCTTCGGTCCTCGATTCCGTCAGCCGACGCATGTTTCAAGGCACCCAATTCAGGATGAAGCCGCTGGGACAAGGGTCGGCCGGCGAGGCTGAGTTCGTGGACCTGGGGGCGATGAAAGGGGAGGTCCGCTTCGGATTAAGCGACGCCTCCTGCGGCGCAGCATCGTACCGTTACCTGAGAGAGGCATTAAAGCTCATCTTTTCTGGCAGCGTCTCGGCGGTCGTCACTTGTCCCATAAACAAGAAATCGATCCGGTCGGCGGGCATGCCGTTTCCCGGCCATACGGAGCTTTTCGCCCATTACGCGGGCGTGACCGATTACGTGATGATGATGCGGAACAGGCGTCTGACGGTCAGCCTGGTCACCATCCACGTCCCCTTAAAAGACGTACCCGCCCTCATTACACCGGAAAAGGTCTTCACCTGCATCGCCCTCACCGACCGTAGTCTGAAGGCCGATTTCGGCGTCCCCTCACCTCGCCTCCGGGTCTGCGGACTGAACCCTCATGCCGGAGAGCAGGGCGTTATCGGCGATGAAGAGGGTGCGATCACCGAGGCTGTCCACAGGGCACGCGCGGCGGGTATGCGCTTGGAAGGTCCGATTGCCGCCGATTCCCTTTTTCATGCGCCGGGAAGTGATGCGTGCATCGCCATGTATCACGACCAGGGACTCATCCCCGTCAAAACACTCGATTTTTCCAGGACGGTCAATATCACCCTGGGCCTGCCTTTCGTGAGGACTTCGGTCGGCCATGGCACGGGCCTTGACATAGCCGGTAAGGGCGTGGCCGACCCTACGAGCCTGATCGAGGCCTACAGGGTCGCCGAATCTATGGTAATGGTGAGATCACGGGGCTTTTGCGCGCCCCCTTTTGAAGGATTTCCCTCTGCGTAACATAAACCGGGGGTGGGCGGAATGGGCGGACCGGAAGATCGGTTGATCGATATTTTTCGCTCCGTTATCGAAGCGGCCGACCCGTACGACGCCGTCGCCCGCCAGGGAGACGAGATCCTCGCGAGGTACAACAAAGGACGGTATAAGCGGTTCTTTGTCCTTGGGTTCGGAAAAGCGGTCTCTCCCATGTTGCGGGCACTCACCGATGGAATGGGAGGGGTTGTCACGGCCGGGGTCGCCATCACGAAGCGCGGCTACCAGGTGGAGGCCGGTCCCGCTTACCCCATCGACGTGTACGAGGCGGGACATCCCCTGCCCGACGAGGCGGGACTGAGGGCCACCATGGAGGCCATCAGGCTCGCAAAGACTTTTGACGACGAGACCTTTCTGGTCTGTCTGATATCGGGCGGAGGCTCGGCCCTCCTTGTGGCGCCTTATACCGGCATCTCCCTGAGAGAGAAACAGGAGACGACCGATTTACTGCTGAAAGCAGGCGCGGACATTTACGAGCTGAACGCCGTGAGGAAGCATGCTTCTCTCGTGAAGGGCGGGAGGCTTGCGGAGATCGCCGGCCGTGCGACGATAGAATCGTTGATCCTCTCCGACGTCATGGGCGACCCTCTCGACGTCATTGCCTCGGGGCCGACCGCCCCCGACAGCACCACCTATGCCGACGCGCTGGCTGTGATCGAGAAATACCGGCTCGACGCCAGGATCCCCCGCGGCCTTTTTCATCTCCTTACCGAAGGCGCCCATGGACGCGTCCCTGAAACACCGAAGGAAGGCAACCCTCTGTTCCGGAAGGTGACGAACAGGATCGTCGGGAGCAACAAGAGCGCCGTGGAGGCGGGGAAGCGGAAGGCCCTTCGGCTCGGCTTTGAAGCGACGCTCCTTTCTACGGAGGTCCGCGGAGAGGCGCGCGAAATGGGCCTTTGGCTTGCGGAAAAGGTAAAAGCCACCCGGGCGCTGCGCGGCGGCCCGTCGGGGACCGGGAAGCGTATCTGCCTGATCTCGGGCGGAGAAACGACGGTGACGGTAAGAGGGCAAGGGCTCGGCGGACGGAACATGGAGCTCGCCCTCGCCTTTGCCCTTGAGATAGCAGGCGTTGAGGGGGTCACGCTCCTCTCCGCCGGGACCGACGGGAGCGACGGCCCGACGGATGCCGCGGGAGCGATCGTGGACGGCCACACCATTGCCAGGGCGAGGGCGGCCGGTCTTGACCCGGACAGCTACCTGGCCGACAACGATTCATACCACTTTTTTCTGAAGACAGGCGGTCTTTTTGTCACCGGACCGACAGGGACAAACGTCATGGACGTCCAGATCGTGCTCCTGGACGGCGACGCATAAAGCAGACGCGGGCCTCGCCTTCTTCGTGCATCAGGGGGTAGCCGAAGGTGAGGGCCCGCGTCCGGAAGGTGCGCTCTTATCCGGTCCGTGTCACGAGGCGGCGGCGCTCCTGGCCATCCGTCTCCAGACGACATCCTCCGTGGGGAAGACGGCAATCCTGCTCTGCCCCGATGGGTCCTTCTTCGCCGTCTCCCGGATGAGGGCGACGGCACTCTCCATCATTTCATCGGGTATCACCAGCTCGACCTTCGCCTCCGTGACGTAAGGCGGCTCAATTTTGACGCCCCTGTAGACCTGCGGCAATCCCTGTCCGCCGAAACCCTTCACCTCGGTGACGGTCATTGTCATGATGCCTATCACCGAGAGGCTCTGTCGCGTTACCTCGACCTCCGAGGGATCGAGTATCGCCTCTATCTTTTTCATCTTTCCTCTCCTCGCCTATATGGTCGTTTTGCCCCGATCGCCCGTCCTGATCTGGATGGCATCGTCTATAGTGTAGACGAAGATCTTCCCGTCCCCTTCCTTTCCCGTCAGGGCCGCATCGCGTATCACCTTGACTATCCTGTCCACATCCTCGTCGTTTGCCACGATCTCGATCTTTGCCTTGGTGAGGAGCCCCGTCTTGTACTTCTTGCCGCGGAACTCCTGTTCGACGCCCTGCTGTCTCCCGTGACCCTCTATTTCCGTCATCATGAGACCGGGGCAGTTCGCGCCCCCCAAAGCCGCGTAGACATCGCCCGCCTTCGTGGGACGAATTACCGCTTCTATCTTTTTCATGGTATCCTCCTTGTAAGAACCTTTTTCATGCCATCACCGCCTCGATGCCTCTCTCCCCCGTGCGGATGCGCATGGCGTCCGAGGCGTCGGAGACGAAAATCTTGCCGTCCCCCACCTGCCCGGTGCGGGCTGCCTCGCCCATGATCTCCATGACGGCCGAGACGTCCCACTCCCTCACGACCACGTCCACCCGTACCTTGGGGACGAAAGTGATCGTCTCGGCGTCCCCGTTCGTATGGCCCTTCTGCCTGCCGAAGCCCTTCACCTTCGTCACGGTCATGCCCATGATATAGTCGTCTTCCTTGAGGGCGTCCACAACGATGTTGAGCTGCTCCGGCCTGATGAGTGCCGATACCATCTTAAAGCGGTAACTTTTGCGCACGGTGGTCATGGCCACGTAAACGATGGCGATGATCGCCCATCCGCCTGCGAGCATGAAGCATATCTTCGCCTCCGCCTTCGCGTCCGCGTTGCCCGTAATGTAGAGGTAGAGGATCGCACCCGTCATCATGGCATTAAAAAGTACGCCGAGTGAAGGGATAACCTTGTGCTTCAGTATGTTAAAGTCTTCCCTTCCTTGAAAGGCGATGATGGTCCACACGCACGTGAGGCCGTAAAGGATGAAGGTGCCAAGGTTCGAGGCGAGGGCGATGCCCGTAAGGCCGACAACGCTTTGCACGCCTATGATGCCGATGGCGGAGACCGCGATCACCAGGGCAACAAGGGCCATGTGGGGTGTCCTGAAATCGGGATGGATAAAGCTCAAGCCTGAGGGCAATTCCCGGTCATTGGCCATGCCGGCGGTGATGCGCATGGCCGTGTTCATGGCGCTCAAGGTCGTGCCGACAATCGCGATGGCGACGGTGACGGCCATGGTGATCATCAGACCGAAGCCGAGCCCCGGGATCAGGCTGTCACCGATGAGCTTCACGAGGTCCCCGATGGGTGCGCTCGATGCCGCCGCGGCGGCCATGCCCGTGGTTGTCACCTTGCCCGCGACGTTGACCAGCTTGTCGCTCACCATGTAGCTCGCTGCGAAATACTCTATAAGGTAGGCGAATATCCCCTGGATCACGAGAGAGATGATGATCGCCTTGGGGATGTTCTTCCCCGCATCCTTCGTCTCCGCCGAAAGGGCTGTGCAGCTCTCGAATCCCACCAGGATCAGTATGGCGATGGTCGACTGCACCAGTATGCCCGAGAGCGCGTGAGGCCTGAGCACATCCAGGCCTCCGGAGAAGGCCCATTGGCTGACGTGCTGCGGGTTGGCGATGCGGTACCAGATGGCGAGGGCACTGAAGACGACCAGGGTGGCCAACTGGATGATGTTGATGCCGATGGCCGTCATCGTCGACCCGGTCACCCCGCGGTAGGCGATATAGCCGGTCAGGATCGTGAACACCACGCAGATGATGCCCATGTTGACGACGGACAGGTCATGTCCCGTAAGTTGGTTGTAGATGTAGCCGATCAGGGTCGCCATCATGGCGGCCATCACCCCCGAATAGGCCCAGTAGAAGAGATGGGCCGACCAGCCGGTGGCGAGCTTGGACATGCGGGCGAGCGACTTGGGACCGCTTCTTTTCTCCCCCTTCGCATCGAGCCACGCCTTCTCAGCGAAATAGGCGCAACTGGCAAAACCGGCTTCCGGGTATATCTTCGCGAGCTGCGCGTATGACAGCGCCGTGAGAAAGGCGACGACCAGCGCGAGGATTATCCCCATCCAAATGTCGCCTGCCACCGAGGCCCCGCTCGGCGCCGTCGCTGCCGCCTGGAGCTGATACGTGATCCAGAGGAATGCACCCGGAGCGATCAGGGCCATCGCGTTCACGGTTGCCCCTACCAGGCCCAGTTTCTGTTGTACGACAACCCCTCCCATTTCTTTAGCCATGAGACACCTCCTTCTCGTTCTGCAAAAAAAACCTTTTTATCATGAAGTCCCCCTGCCATTTATTTGAGACCCCCGTTACGTCGGGAATCGCCTGTTCCGTTGTGCTTTTGGAATGGCCTGGCCGTTCAGGCCGGTGTGCGTCGATGCACTTTTGGGAGGGGTGCGGTCA
>PLSJ01000180.1 GCA_003165115.1 Syntrophaceae bacterium
CCTTCGTCGTCTGCTTGACGTTAAACACCGCGCACACCCCGAGGATCACGAGCCCTGCCCCCAGCATGGTCCGCACCGTGATCGGTTCTCCCAACAGCAGCCAGCCGAGAAAGAGGGCCAGCAACGGATTGACGTAGGCGTAGGTCATGGCGATGCTGATGGGCAGCAGGCGAAGGGTGATGACGTAGGAAGTGAAGGCTATGACGGAGCCGAAGATCACCAGGTATCCCCAGGCGATACATGCCGAAACGCCGGGGTGGGGCATTGGCTCCGCGAGCATCGACGAGGCAATGAGAAAACCGAAAGCCGCCATCACGTGCTGATAGCCGGAGATGACGTGCGGGGCGAGGCTGACGGGCCGGCGTGTCTGGAACACGGAGCCCAGGGCCCAGCAAAGGGGCCCGACTATCAAGGCCGATACCGCCCAAAAGCCGGCCGCGCCTTTCGCGCCCAGGGAGGACGCGCTCAGTATGGCGACGCCGGCAAAACCGATCGCCAGAGAAACGATGAGGGGAAGGGACGGCCGTTTCCTGTATAAGATCATCTCGACGATGGTCGCCCAGATAGGCGCCGACGAGGCCATCAGGCACGAAAACCCGGAAGCGGCGTATTGTTCCGCCCAGAGAATCAGGCCGTTTCCCCCCACCCACAGGAGATTTCCCGTCACGGCAAGCGTGAGCCATTCCTGACGGGTCGGCTTCATGCGCAGCCCCTGGGCGCGGGCTATCGCCAGGAGGATCAGGGCGACCACGGGCATACGCAGCATGCCGAAGAAGAAAGGCGGAAACCCGCCGGAGCTGACCCCGATCCGCATGGCCAGATAGGTGGTGCTCCACACCACGTAAACCAGGCATAAATGAAATATGCCTCTCCGAGACAGCCGCTCTTCCGCAGACGCTTTCATGCAAAGACCCATCCCTGCCGTGTGACGGATAAGAGATTGTCAAAGCCTCGCCCGGCCCGGCCCGGCTATTTTCTCCTTGACGAATACCCGGCCCGTCCTGTAATCGTATACCCACAGCTCCAGCAGGTCGGATCCGAGGTAATAGTGTCTGAAGCCGCTCCCGGCGATCGTGGGGGACATGCCGGGGCCTGCCGAAAGACCCTCCCCGGCTGCCCGGGGCATACAGACGAGGAGCACCGAAATGTCCTTGGGCAAGGGAGCGTCGGCCGGGGGGACCTTCCCGTCCACCGTGATAAACGTCCCGGACCTGTCCTTTTCCATCTTCCTCCGCAGCCCCGGATCGTCGGCCACCGACACTTCCCACAGGAGCCATCTCGTCCGGACAGTCTCCTGGTCCTGTGTCGTTGCGTGCTCCGCCTTGCCGGGATACCCGACTATCACGAAGGCGACCCTGTCCGGCCCGATGTTTCCCTCGGAGTCGAAAAACGGCTCGACCCGTATGCGGACCTTGAAGGAGCAATGATCCGCATCGTACCAGAACTGATTGCCCGGAGGGCCGGGGCTGATGGTCTCCCTGAACGCATAGGTGGCGGGCGGCGGCGGCAGGTTTTCTCCATTCTCCGGATGGACGCCCCCCGAGTCGAGCGACCCGTAGACCTTCACGATGTCGTGACCGTCGTAGCGCGGCGGCAGATCCACTCTTTTCACGTCAAAGGGCGCCGCGTCGAAGGCGACGGGGACTTTCTTCTCCTTTTTCTCCCAGTTCGGCTGCCAGTCCCGAGCTTTGGAGGCCAACTCGCGACCCACAGGGCCGCCGCGGCAGCCGAACAAAAACAGCATGACCATTGCCAGCGCCAGTTTTTTGTGCATTACGGGGCCTCTTGCGCTCGTTTTATCCGCCGGTGACAACATGATACCCCGATTGCGGCCGAAAAGGAAATTATTGCGACGGCGTCGCGCTCGTATCGTCGCCCCAGGCCGCCCGCAATACCCGTGCCCAACGCCGCCTTGACAGCCAAAACGAACGCGTTATAATTAGAGATTCGTATTCACTTGGGTGCAAGGTGCCGGAGAATGGATAATCGTTACAACAAGCCCGAACCGGAAGAACATTCGTTCGGTCCGGATATGCTGTTTTCCCGTCGTCAAATCCTGAAACTGGGCGGCATCTCGATTGTCGCGGCATCCGCGCTCGCTCCCGTACTGGCCCGGAGTGCGACAAAACCGCTGATCATCATGGAGAAGGCGCAGGGCATCGTGATCGCGGACCCGGTGCTGTGCGTGGGGTGCGGCCGCTGCGAGCTGGCGTGCACCGAATTTAATGACGGCAAAGCGGCGCCAAGACTGTCGAGGATCAAGATCGGCCGGAACGCCAACTTCGGGCCCGGCTCTCTCCTCGGGTGGCGTGAAGGCCAGGGTCTCTGGAGAAGCGGCCTGATAGTCCAGGACCTCTGTAAGCAGTGTCCCCACCCTGTCCCCTGTGCCAACGTCTGCCCGGAGGGTGCGATTGTGGCGGCGCCTTCGACCGGCGCCCGCATGGTCGACGCGACGAGGTGCACGGGCTGCAAGGTCTGTCTGAAGGCGTGCCCGTGGGAGATGATCTCCTTTGATCCCGATACCCGTAAGGCGACCAAGTGCCACCTGTGCAACGGAAAACCGAAATGCGTCGAGGCGTGTCCCGCCGAGTCGCTCAGTTATGTCTCATGGCGTGATTTGACGGGCAAGATACCTCCCCGCGTCACGCCCACGGCGCGGCCGCAGGGCGACAGGGCCGCCGCCTGTTTTGAATGCCACCTGCCGGGAAAGGGCGCGAAGCCGGGATTCTCCTCCGGGGCCGGCTCTTCCTATGGCTGGATCGACCGGCTGGGCGCTCTCTTCCTGCCCGTGGTGGCGCTCGCGGCACTCGCCCACGGGGCGGTGCGGGCGATAGGGAAGAAATGAAAAGGACCTTTCTCCACCCCCTCCCCTTGCGGGTGTGGCACTGGGCCAACGCACTCGTTGTCGCGCTGCTCCTCGTGACCGGTGTCCGCCTGCGCATGGCCGGGATCCCCGACCTGCCGCCTCACGGCGCGGCGCTGCCCATCCACCGATATGCGGGCTGGGCGCTGGCGGCCTCGTGGACGGCCTGGCTGGCCTACGGTCTCGCAAGCGGTCATCTCGGCCGCCACTACAGGGTGAGAAGGCGGGACATCAAAGGGATCTTCGGCCAAACGCGGTTTTACGTCTGGTCGATCTTCAGGGGAGGAGAGAACCCCCATCGGCCGTCGCCGGAAGACAAATTCAACCCGCTTCAAAAGCTCGCGTACGGCGCGGTGATGTGCATCCTGACCCCGGCGCTCGTGGTCACCGGCCTGCTCTTCAGCGATGTACCTCTCGTCCGCTCACACATGCTGCTTTGGGGCATCGTAAAGGCCGTCGATGCTTTTCACGTCATCGGCGCGTACCTGTTCGCCCTCTATCTCGTTGTCCATGTCTACATGGCAACCCTCGGCCGGACGCCGTTTTCGCACATATTGGCGATGATCGTCGGCTATGAGGAGGAGGAAGGGCAAGGAGTGAAGGAGAATGGCTAACTACGGAGGCTGGGCCGGCAAGGTGCTCCACGTCGACCTTTCGACCGGCCGCGCCTGGACCGACGATACATTGGAGCGTTATAAGGACTACCTCGGGGGGACCGGGATAGGTTACAAGGTGATGTGGGACGAGGTGCCCGCGGGGACGAAGCCCCACGACCCCGACAACAGGATCGTCTTCGCCACGGGTCCGCTCGCCGGGACCGGCGCGCCCTGCAACGGCCGCACCGCCATCACCACCCTCTGGCCGACCTGCTGGCCGCAGCCACTGGTCGCGACCGGACACATGGGCGGGGAGTTGGCCGCCAAGCTGAAATACGCCGGATACGACGCCATCGTCATCAAAGGCAAGGCAGACCGTCCCGTCTGGCTGTCGATCGTGGACAAGGAGGTGGTGATCCAGGATGCGCGCCGCCTTTGGGGTCAGGGCATTCGCCGGACCACCCTCGCGATCTCGGAGATACTGGGGCCTGAATCGGTGGTGGCCGCCATCGGCCCGGCGGGTGAAAACCTGGTCCCCATGTCGAACGTCATGAACTCGGTTTCCCACTCGGCCGGCGGAATCGGCTCGGTGATGGGTTCCAAAAACCTGAAAGCCATCGGCGTCGTCGGCACCGGCAGCGTCCGGATCGCGGGCGACAAGGGGGAGTGGGAAAAGCTGGTCAGGTACCACCTTTCACTCCTTGGGGCAAACAACCAGCACGTCGTGCCGAGCGAACCGCAGCCGTGGGCCGAGTTTTACAACCCGAGCACGCGCTGGAAAGGCGGCAAGGGGCGCGTCTGGGGAGCGGCGACCCGTCCCGTTCCGACAGGGACGTGCGAGCCCCACAACCTGAACAGGATCGCGTACCGCACGAACAGCGCGGCGTTCTTCCTCGGCGACATCGCGTGGCAGTACACGGTCCGCGGAAGCGGCTGCACGAGCTGCCCCATCAGGTGCCACGCGGTGATCAAGGTCCCCTCCGTCTCGGCGAAATACGGCATCCCCGACGTGGGACAGAATACGTGCGCCGGCCTCAATTTCGGCCGCGCCTTCTTCAGGAAATTCCCCGATGGGCCAAAGGGCCTGACCAACGTCGAGGCATGCATGGTAGGCATGCACCTGGCCGACGACCTGGGCATCTGGTGCAATTATACCCAGATGCAGCGCGATTTTCAGAAGCTCTACTATGAAGGCTTCATGAAAAAGAATCTGAGCGAGGCGGAATTCAAGAGCTACAGGTGGGACAAGTACGAGAAAGGCGACCCGTCGTTTCTCTTCGAGCTCCTGCCGCGTATCGCCGCGAGAGACGGGGAGCTGGCTTGCGCCCTCGGATTGGGCACGGGGTACCTCCTGGAACGCTGGTCCATACCGGAGGAGACGTGGGGCAAAGACCATGAGGTGGCCTATTGGAAGATGGGCCACCCGAAGCACCATGCCTCGGAAGACGCCGGCCAGTGCGGGGTGCTGATCAATCTCCAGTACAACCGCGATGCCCAGTGCCATTCGCATGTCAACTTTGTGCGCAACGGCCTGCCGCTATCGGTGCAGAAGCGCCTGGCCGCGGAAACCTGGGGCTCCCCCGACGCGGTCGACGCCGTAGGGGCGTATACACCCATGCATGCGTCAAAAGCCGCGATGGCAAAGTGGTCGGTCCTCCGCAAGGAGTTGCACGATTCGCTCTCCCTCTGCAACTGGATGGGTCCCTGGATAGCCTCGCCTCTCAAGGAGCGCGGCTACCGGGGTGACGACTCCGTCGAGTCGATGCTCTACAGCCTCGCAACGGGGGACAGGAAGAGCCGCGAGGAGCTGGACCACGTGGCGGAGCGGATCTTTCTCCTCCACCGGGCCCTGACGATACGCGACATGAGAACGAAAGAAATGCGATTGCGCCACGACATGGCGCCCGAGTGGATCTTCGAGGATTCGAAGGGCAAGGCGCCCTTTTCGAAGGGAACGATACGGATGGACCGGAAGGACATCGAGGCGGCCATCGATATGTTCTATGCGGAGATGGGCTGGGACAGCGCCACCGGCGCGCCGACTTCCAGGGCGTACCAAAGGGTCGGCCTGGGCGATGTTGCCGCAGAATTAGGCAGGCGGCACCTTCTGCCTTAACGCCGCATAAGCGAGAGAGAGCGGGGGAGACGCGAGGTGGACCGGAAGCACGCCACGAACGCAGTCGCGACGGTCGCGGCCGATGCCGTTGCGGCCGTGGTCCGTCAATGGGGTAAATCCGGCCGGATTGTATCCCTGTCCGAGATCCGCCGGCAACTCGACGAAGAGCACCTGACGGCCTCCCCGGACCCTGACGCCGGGACACGCTCCGCCCTTGCCGAGGCCCTTCGGCGGCACGACGATCTGCGCGAGCTGGCCTCCGACGACGGCGCCCGGTTTTACTATTCGTCGCAGGAGATGACCGAAGATTACGCAGCGACGCTCCTGCGAAANNAACTCCGCCTCCTATCCGAGACCCGTGCCCCTCGATATGTTCACCCGCCCACCCTTCGACCTCACCGCCGGGCAGGTCATGGACTCCCTCGAACGGATGGCCGGCCGCAAGGAGTATGATGATATCGCCTCCACCACCACGTCTGCATCCACCGTATTCCTCTATTCGACCCTCCACCTGGAACCCGATTATGCATCCATGCTCGCGGAATGGTTCGACGTGGGCCAGGGGGAAAATCCGTAGGACATTTTTTGCGGGAACGAAGCGACCGGTGGAGCTTGCCCATCGCCGGGGCGAGAGTTATGTTCACCATTGAGGCCCGACAATGAAGCACTAAACCGCGAAAGGGTCCACGGTGAGGAGGATAAGGGATGGCGAACAAAAGAAAGATCCGAAGGGTGATGAGGAGCAAGCCCACCATCGAGGGGGCGGGCGTCCACCTGAGACGGGCCTTTGGCGGAAGCGAGGTCCCTGAATTCGATCCGTTCCTGCTTCTCGACGATTTTCGTGCAAACGATCCGCGCCATTACCTGAAGGGCTTCCCCTGGCATCCCCATCGCGGGATCGAGACCATTACCTATGTGCTCGAAGGCAGGGTGGAGCACGGGGACAGCATGGGGAACGAGGGCGTCATAGGCGCAGGCGACGTGCAATGGATGACGGC
>PLSJ01000198.1 GCA_003165115.1 Syntrophaceae bacterium
ACTTGAGAAGCGACGCCATCGAGACCACATCCATTCTGTTGTGCTCGAAAACGTCCCCCAGCAGTCGTCCATCGCGTCGCCTGAGCCAGTCGAAGTAGCGCTGGGGAATTTCGAAGCCGGGAATGTCTCCATCACGCTCGACGCCGAGGACATGTGTCTCGATGGTTGCCAGGCGTGCGTTTTCCAGGCGATGCGCGAGTATCCTCCTGCTCGGATGGAGCAGATCCACGTGCGGCATGGTCGTCAGCGTCTCCCGGCATCGATTGAGGATGAATCGGGTTGCAAGAAGGTTCACGTCAAAGGCTTTGCCGTTGAATGTCACCAGGAACCGTTTGTTGGACGCAAGCTCGCTCAGATGCCGCAGCATTGCGCCTTCTTCGGAGAAATCCCTTGCAAAGAGCTGGCAGGTGACAAATGTTGCTTCTTCGAACCAGCCGAGCCCGATGAGGAAGGGAAAGGTCCCGGTGCCGCCTGCAAGCCCTGTGGTCTCAGTATCGAGAAAGAGGCCGTCCGCGATGCACATGCCTTGAACCGCCTGAAGGCCGGCGAAGAAGGCGGTCGCCTCCATGCTGGCGCATGAGAGGTCGC
This sequence comes from Syntrophaceae bacterium, assembly GCA_003165115.1. GTDB lineage: Bacteria > Desulfobacterota > Syntrophorhabdia > Syntrophorhabdales > WCHB1-27 > BOG-1155. The sequence continues at coordinate 589 of PLSJ01000198.1, forward strand.
TGACGCGGGCGTTGCCGTGGGGATCACCCGCCTTCAGGATATTGCGGGACATAAAGAAATTGCCATAGGGCGTCCGTGCTTCCTCGCCGGGAACGACGTCCTCGAGCGGCGTCGCATTCCGGCGTGCGGCCGTACCCGCCGGGATGATATGCTCCCGGCGGTTCATGACCCTCTCTATCTTCATGCGAAGCTCGCTGAGCTTATCCTGCCTCGAATCGCTCGATAGGGGTTTGGGCGCATCGCCGGTGAGACGCGTCAGGCGGTCTTTGAGGCTCATGATTTATCCATGAGGTCGAGGATCTTGAGGGCGGCGTCCTTAGCCGTTGGTCCCGCCTCCAGCAAGGGCCCCACGCACATGGGGCAGCCGTGCTNNTCGAAGATGAAGACCGTCGGGTCATAGGCGTCTTCCATGACATTCACGGGTTGGCCCGGGCTCGTGGTGATTACCCTGTGGTTGCTCCCGTGGCGCACGTACCATTCACCGCTCTTGTCGCCGATGCACCAGTCGACGTCGCGGATGTCCGCCATGACGAGCATGGCCGATATATGGTGGAGACAGTAGGCAAGGCCCGCGAGACCGGCGATGATGTCCGAGCGGATGAGCTGCAACGAATCGAGCAGGTCCCAGGGGATGGTGAACCAGTAGCTCGTCGTGTGCATCTCCTTCTCCGGCAGGTGCACATCCCCGTAGCCAACATTCTCGGACGTATAGAACTTGATCTTCTTGTAGCCCACCACCTTGCGGGCCACGTGCACCTCGCCGTGCTCGACGATGATCCTGCCCTTCATCTTCTTGTCGAAGTCGTCTATTACCCGGACGCCCGTGTAGGTCATGGCGTCGGTGTAGTAGTCCACGTCCACCTTTCTGACGTATGCCTTCTTGCGCTCCAGGTCGAGCTTGTCCACGTGGTATTGCTGCGATTCCACCATGTAGATGGCCTCATCGTGGACTGTGGTGAATGCGCTGTCCCAGTCCACCTCGGCGATCACCTTGTGGTTTCCCGCGTCCGTAGTGTCGACCACTACGACATTCTCCGGGTTTATAGTCCGCAGGGACACCTCGTCCGCCGGGTAGCTCTCGGCCGCCCAGTGCCAGCGTTTGTCCACCCGGTGGAGCACGCCTTTCTCCTCCAGGTAGGAGAGCAGCTCCATGAGGTCTTCCTTGCCGAATTTCTCTCCCTCCTCGAAGGGCAGTTCAAATGCCGCGCTCTTGATGTGGTGGAGGAGGATCAAAAGGTTGTCCGGGTTCACCCGGCAGGCTTCCGGAGAGCGGGTAAAGAAGTAATCGGGGTTCTCCACGATGAATTGATCCATGGGGTTGCTCCTCGCGATCAGGACCGCCAGGCTCAGCCCCGCCCTTCTTCCTGCCCGGCCTGCCTGCTGCCAGGCGCTCGCGATAGAGCCTGGGTAGCCCACCATCACGCAGGCCTCAAGGTCGCCGATGTCGATGCCCAGTTCGAGGGCATTCGTGCTCACCACCCCCATGACGGTCCGCTCGCGCAGGCCCTTTTCGATCTGGCGCCTCAAGTTGGGCAGGTAGCCGCCTCGGTAGCCCGTGACGTAGTGGTCGTTGCCGACTTTCGGGCTGAACTTGTCTTTGAGGTACTTCGTAAGCACTTCCACGGAGAGCCTGCTCGTGGTGAAGGCGATGGTCTGTATCTTGTTGCCTACGAGGTCGCTCATCATGTTTCGGGCAGGGGTCAGGGATGACTGGCGTATGCCGAGCTCTTTGTTTATAATGGGCGGGTTGTAAAGGATGAACGTTTTGGCCGATCGCGGGGCGCCGCTCTCTTCTATGAGGGCAACCTCTTTCTCGATGAGGTCCTCAGCGTGCTCCTTCGGGTTCGCCACCGTTGCGGAACAGCAGATAAAGACGGGGTCCTGTCCGTAGAAGCGGCAGATCCTTTTGAGGCGTCGGAACACGTTCGTTACATGGCTGCCGAACACCCCCCGATAGATGTGAAGCTCGTCCACCACCACGTACTTCAGGTTGGAAAAGAGCTTCTGCCACTTGGTATGGTGCGGCAGAATACCCGCGTGGAGCATATCCGGGTTGGTGACGACCACGTGGCCCTGCTTGCGAATCGCCTGCCTGGCGTCATCGGGGGTATCGCCGTCATAGGTGAAGGTTTTGATGTCTGCCTTCAGCTCGCCGATGAGGCGATGCACTTCCGTCATCTGGTCGTTTGCGAGGGCCTTCGTGGGGAAGAGGTAGATCGCTCTGGTCTCGGGCTCCTCCAGGATCTTTTGGAGCACGGGGATGTTGTAGCACAGGGTCTTGCCGCTGGCCGTCGGCGTGACAAGGACCACGTCTTTGCCCTGATGGACCAGATCAATAGCGCGGGCCTGATGACTGTAGAGCCTTGTTATGCCCCGTTCGGTGAGGACCTTCTGTATGAGCGGATCTACCCACTGAGGATACGGGGCAAAATTACCTTCCGAGGCGGGTATGTGGGTGATCGATGTAGTGTTCTCCCGGAAACGCCGGTCACTCTCCACCCGGGCCAGCCATTCTGAAAGACTTAAGTGAGCCATGTACCTGCCTCGACACGGCTACAGACGTCCTTCAGGATGTACCGCCGTTTGGAGATGTTTTGCCGGACATGTGGATATGTCATTGTTCCACTCTCTGATGGCTTCGCAACATAATCGTCGTTTCTTCGCTGAGTTCTCTCCCCGTGTGGCGGCCGACCCACTTCGGTTAGTGTTTTTCGGCGCCCTCGGTTAAGCCGTAGCGAATACTGCATTCTCCTATTTTTGTTGGAAGTTATCAAATGGTTTCT
>PLSJ01000479.1 GCA_003165115.1 Syntrophaceae bacterium
CAGGAAAGCCTTTTCTCCATATCCTCGACTTCTCCGGTCTTAACCCCGAGGACGCTCGCGACGAGATGGGCCGCCGGGAAGACCCCGGCGGCCTCCAGCCGCCTCTTCTCCTTTTTCAGTCCGAAAAAGAGTCTCCTCTGGCCCTGCGTGGTCCCCATCTTCACGATGCTCCGCGAATCCATGATGTGCTTCAGCATGTAGGNNTTCCCCTCCTGGATGAGATCGAGGATATTGGAGTAAGTACCATAATACTCGAGCGCTATTTTCACCACGAGTCTGAGGTTGGAGCTGACCAGTCTGCCGAAAGCATCGATATCCTTGTAGCGACGGGCCTTTTCCCCAACCTCCAATTCTTCCTCCTTTGAAAGAAGAGGGTACTTCGATATTTCCGACAAGTACATTTTGAGCGGACCGAGTATTGCCGGGTTACGCTCTTCCCGTTCCCCGATATCTTCGTTCCCTGCACGAATACTTTCTTCCAGCACGTTATGCCTCCACATGATGTCGGTCTTTGTGCTTCTCACCGCATCCCGGCCACGCTCTTTGTCCTTCAATCGGGACCAGCACGGAAGGGAAAGCCAGCTACGTGATCGGGACAAGGGATTGTGGCGCGAATATAAACGGAATAGCGGAACAGCTACAAGAAACATGCCGGGATGTTCCGGCATGACGTTCTGACCTGCCTGATAATGAGGCCCCGGAACGGCATACGGCCCGTCAGTGAGAAACCGAGGGAAGGATATGGAGGAACGAATTTCTCATGTTTGTCTTGCGTCACAAGACCTCGTGGCTTTCCCCGAGACAGTTTCTCGTGATACGAGACAGGGGCGTGGGTCAAGAAGGATTGCATTTCCAGAATCAGTAATGATGATTAAATGATGCTCACGCAGTTCGGTTATTCCGCCGTCACCTGCAATAGCCCGTATGGCCCGCTTCGGTTATTGTCGAGTGGTCCGGACATGTTTGACGCGGCCATGGTCGACGACATCATGTCGGAAATGAAAGGCACCGACCTGGTCATTGAGCTGTTGCGGATCAAGGATGATGTGCCCGTGATCCTCGTGAAGGGATACGGTGATATGATCCCTCTCGAGCAGGTGCGCGCAACAGGTTTCAGCGCTGCCCTTGCAAAGCCCGTACTGAAAGAGCACCTCCACAGGGTTCTGAGTAAAGTATTGGGAAAATCCCTATAGAGGGGCGACGACGCCCAGGGTTCGGTAACCCTGCCATTTTTTGTCGGTAAGGAGCCTTTGAGACGTCCACGCGGCTTTCTCCGTCGACAAGCTTGAGCGGGAGAACACGAGGCTCAAGAAGCTCGTTGCTGACCTGCCCCTCGACAATGCCGCCCTGAAGGAGGCAGCCCAGGGAAACTCACAAGCCCGTCAAGGCGTCAGGCGGTTATCAGAGTCTGTGCTGTGCTTCATCTTTCCGAACGACGGGCATGCAAGTCGCTCGGGCAGTACTTATGTTGTGAACGAGACATTGAAGTCTCACCTCAAAGAGGAGGCTGCCCCGTGCAGGAACAAAAGGTGATGCAAAAGTGGCAAGGGCCCGCGAAGAGCGCACTAAAGGGCGCTACCGACGCAGATGTGCGGCGGTGCTGCGACGAAGACAATGAAGCGAAGTGCGTTGACTACCCGTATCCTAAGGGCGTGGTCGGCATGAGCCGGGAGTTGCCGGAGAGTGCCGAACACATATACATCGGCATATTTGGAGACGTTTCATGAGGTAAAACACGGGCGAAGCGCAAGAAAGCGAAGCTTTCATTTCTCTTTCAATAATTACGGCTTGTCACCTTCAACGTTGCTGCGAGTAGGCTAAATCTGGGGGATTACAGGAAGAACCGGATAAGCGCTTCTGCCGTTGTCACACCGGCGATACTGTCCCATCAAACGGAAAGGGCAGACACGGCCGCAGTCCCGTTGATATGAAGGTCGGGGGTCCGGAAGGGGCTATCGGTTTCTCGGCAGGCTGTCCTTTTTCAAGAGACGGGAATCCCCCGGACGTACATTGAAAACGTAAGCAATGTAGGCGGGCCAGGCAGCTCCGCTCCCCACTTGAGCGAGACAGATCGAAAGGCAGGGCATGAAAAGACAAACGGCGGTTATGATGAAGGGGCATTCGGAACCGTTGTCGCGCCTCCCCGGCGCGGGTTTCTCGGCGAGAAGGTAACTTCCGCACATGACCGCACCAACCAGGTACCAGACCGCAAAATTGCTCAACGGGGTCCCGAAGTATCCGCCAGGCTCACTCCAGACCCACATGCCTGAAGAGGTCCCCATAGGATCGAGGACGAGGCCGCATCCCACAATGAAAAAACCGCATAGCGCGCTTTTTAAGACGAGACGTCCCAACGACAGGGCGCCCTTTGGCCTGATCGAGAAGAAATGCAGGAACCCGAGCGCCATGTAGGCCTGACCGAACCACACGAGCAGAATGAAACAGGGCACGCCTCCCGGCAGCATTGGAAGCAGGGCCTGATCGTAGCTATACGGACTTCCGAACAATCCCCAGTGAATTCCCATGCCTTCGGCGGCGTACGAAATAAAAACGGAAAAGCCGAACAGCCGGAGGGCGTTGGGAAACGAAAGACTAAGGCAGGCGTGACAGAATAGGGCTGCGGTGAACAGCAGCACCAGCGCCTGAAGCGCGAGGTTCATCTCCGCCCAGGAATAATGCGTATGCCAGAGGAAAGGAACGCACAAGGCCGGAACTATTAACGCCAGCGTTGCAAAAATGAATTGCCCGATCAGGGGTTTTGCGTGAGAACCCCTAACCCGCCCACGGTCCCGAAAAGTGGGTGACGGGAACTTCATTTCCATATCATATTCATCCTGGTACCATGTTTCTTAAGGGCTTTGCCTTATCGTCCGTTGAAACCCCGTGCCGTACCGGGGCCGGAAGGGACGTTCTCAGCCTGCCCGCTGCCCTTTCGCCATTAGCGCATATCGCATAATCGATTTTAACACTTACTATCGGCTCGGTCGAGCAACATCTATCCTTCGAGGAGACACGGGTGAGGCCTGCACCTCCTATGTAGATTGTCAAACCCTGAGCGAGATATTTCTATTCTTTTTCTTTCTTTGTCCTCCTGCATTCTCATAGTTATTGCTTCCTTCGCCCTATTCGGACGCTTTAAGAAGCAGTCGGCCGAGGCGATGTTCTGCCGATGCACGTTCGTCGCAGGTCAAGTCCGCGACGCCATCGAGGAGTGTGCGCACAAGCGGCACGGCTTTCTCGCATTCCCGGTTATGATGCTCGTAGAATTTTGCAAGCTCAACGACGGCGAAGAAATCGTGTGGGTTTGCCGCAACGAGACTATGCCAGAGTCCCGCAGCCTCTTCCCAACGGTGCGCCTTCTTGTATATGAGGGAAAGCGACCGCCGCGCGCTCGTCGTCACGTCTGAATGATGCGACAAAGCCAATGCTTCCAGAATCCTTGCGGCTCTTTCACTGTCGCCGCGTTCGTGGATCAGCGCTGCCAGCCTGAGTTGGTCGCCTGGATGGCTACGCTCCATTTCCCGACCATCAACGAGGTCGGTCAGGTATTTGAGAAGCGATGCCATTGAGACGACATCCATTTTGTTGTGCTCGAAGACGTCCCCCAGCAGCCTTCCGTCCCGTCGCCTGAGCCAGTCGAAGTAGCGTTGGGGAATTTCGAAGCCTGGGATGTCTCCATCGCGCTCAACGCCGAGGACATGTGTTTCAATAGTTGCCAGGCGAGCGTTCTCCAGACGATGGGCAAGTATCCTCCTGCTCGGGTGGAGCAGGTCAACATGAGGCATGGTCGTCAGCGTCTCCCGGCACCGGTTGAGGATGAACCGCGTGGCGAGAAGGTTCGCGTCGAAGGCTTTGCCGTTGAAGGTTACCAGGAACCGCTTGCCGGAAGCAAGCTCGCCGAGATGCCTCAGCATTGCGCCTTCTTCGGAAAAATCCCTCGCAAAGAGCTGGCAGGTGACAAATGTTGCTCCCTCGAACCAGCCGAGACCGATGAGGAAGGGGAAGGTCCCCGTGCCGCCCACAAGGCCAGTCGTTTCAGTATCGAGGAACAGGCCGTCTTCTACGGACATGCCTTGAACCGCGTGAAGACCGGTGAGGAAGGCCGTCGCCTCCATACTTGAGCACGCCAGGTCGCAGATGCGTGCATATCCGTGGGGATCGCCCGCCTTCAGGGTATTGCGGGCCATGAAGAAATTGCCATACGGCGTCTGCGCTTCCTCGCCGGCAACGACGTCCTCGAGCGGCGTTGCATTCCTCTGCGCGGTGA
>PLSJ01000469.1 GCA_003165115.1 Syntrophaceae bacterium
TCCAGCACCTCTTCGGAAAGGTTCTGTGCCTCGTCGATGATGAGGGCGACGATCTCGCCCGCGGCCGCCCGTTCGATCACATAGCGCTTGAGCCGGTTAAAAAGGAGGAATGTGTCGTCGTCCGTCGTGGGCAGCCCCAGCTCCGAAAGGACATGTCTCAACAGCTCCCTGTACGTGGTGCACGTGTGGAAGATGAAGGCCGTCTGCACCTTTTCATCCAGGTTGTCCAGGAGCCGGTAGAGAAGCGTCGTCTTGCCCGTGCCCACTTCCCCGGTAAGCACCACGAAGCCCTTCCTCTCCCTGATGCCGTAGACGAGTGCGGCAAGCGCCTCGCGGTGGGTTTCCGTAAGATAGAGGAACCTGGGGTCCGGGCTTATGTTGAAAGGGTTTTCACTGAAACCGTAGTATTGGGGATACATGGGCAGCCTCCGGTATAGAGCGGACGGTAATCTTTCAGCCTTTTAGTCGGGGTCATGCATGCAATGCGGTGACCGAGGTGAGCACCGGCAGGCCGAGCCGGCGTTCCACATCCTGGACCGTGCCGAAGGTATGACCGAAACGTTCCGAGAGAAAGGCGGCGCCCAGGGCCGATAGAGCGCCGAGCAGAATCGAGACGGCTATGTTCAGCGCCTTTTTTGGCTTGACCGGCTCCGTGGGGACGGCCGCGGCCTGTATGATCGAAATATTGGCCATCTTCCTGCGGTTCATGTCATCGGAGATGCGGGCCTCCTCGTATCTCTGGACGTAGACCTGGTAGTTGGCCTCATTGATCGCCGTCTCCCGCTTCAGGGCCTGGAACCCTTTCTCCTGCCGGTCAAGGTCCTTGAGCGCGCCGTCGACCCGGATGATTTGGGGGCCGACGGATGCGAGCTTCGCCTGCTGTGCACGGAGGTCCGCTTCCGCTTTGATGCGTTCCTTCTCCGCCTCCTGATAGACAAGGTTTCCGGACATGGTCTTGGAGGTTACGTCCTTCTCCTGCGTTTTGAGAAAGTCCTTCGCCATCCCGATCTCCTTCCGTACGTCCGTGACCAGCCGGTTATTCTCTTTATATCGGGCGAGAAGCTCCTGTTCCCTCAACTGGAGGTCGAGCAGTTTCGATTTCGCGTCCGTGATGATCTTTCCCTGCTCCGAAGGTGCGAAGGCGTTTCCGTTTGCCATGATGGCGCTCCCCTGCGCTTTCAAAGAACGCAGTTTCTCCTGCAGCCCCCGGATGCTGTTCTGGGTCTCCTTGTAGGCGGTGTCCAACTCGACGCGCTGCCTGAGCATGAGGTTCCTCTGCTCGTCGAGGGAGTAGACCGCTTGTCCCTGCTTAAAGGCTTGCAGCGCGTCTTCCGACGCCTTTAGCTTTTGACGGTACTCGGCGAGCTGCCGCTCGAGGAAGGAGGATTTCGCGCCGCTATACACCTGAAGATGCTTCTCTTTGAAGTTGTCGAGAAGGAGATTCACCACCTGTGCAGCCAGGTAAGGGTCCTTGTGCTGGAAGCCTACATTGATGACGTTCGATTTCTTGACGCCTTCGACGGTAAGTTTTCTGCCGAACCGGACGATCGCCACGTCTTTTGGCGTCACCCCGTGAGAATATGTCCTGCCGGCGATATCGGGATAGAGCTTCTTCACCCCGACGACACCGATCACCTTCTCCATCAGGTCGCGGTTGGTGAGGATTTCTATTTCGGAGTTGACCAGGGTCTCGTCCTGGCTTAGCTGCCCGAGAGAAACCATCGGGCTCTTGTCTCCCACTTCGGGGTGATAGAGATATTCCCTGCCGAATTTGACCAGCAGGCTCGATTTCGCCTCATAGGTCGGTGGAAGGAGAAAGGAGACGAGGGCGACCGCGACGACGATGCCGAAGAAGACCGCGATCATCTTTGTTTTGTGTTTGAATAGGATCGTCAGGAGATCCCTGAGTGTTCCCGACTGCTCTTCCGTGTCTCGTCTCTCGTCGATCATAAAACGCCTCCTCCCGCCCCCGATTCCGGCACTTTGCCCGACCATACACACGCTACCGCCATCCATCCCTTCTCGAAAGAACTCCCGCCCCGGTAAGGATCGGGAGCTTACGAAAAGTGGTGCCGGCACGCCTCTCGCCCACGCTGCGGCGGCGGGTGCCACGAATCATTTTTCCTCGGACGATGCCTTAAGAAATGCCTATATAAACGAGTAAGACCCGTCGAGAATAGGGACAACTCGTAACGACCCCGCAAAAATACAGATACACATCTAGGAACTTTACGTAAGCATGGAGGGAAGGACGGGGAAACGTTCTTTGCCAATTGCAGCGTGGAGACACGCGCAGAGCGACCCGGCGCATTGGATAAAGGCGTTCGGCGGGTCAGGGAGCGAACGGTGGGCGGATCATTGATTGGAAGCGCCATCGAGGCCATGAAGTCCTACAAGAACCCGGTAGCTACATGGCCCGGTCTATGGTCAAGGACTTCTCGGGGGAAGAGCTAACGGGTCACAAGCGATTCTTTACTTCTCAGGGCCTACACCGGTGATCCTTAACAAGATTAGCTCAGAGTACCCCCCACAGGGTGCCCAACTATCCACCATGGGAAGGAAGTCACTGTCGCGGAAGGGCTATCATGATCTCAAGTCCTCCTTCCTTGTTTGCCGCCTCAATCGTGCCTCCCAGTTTTTCAACGGCTTTCCTGGCGATGGTCAGACCCAATCCCGAACCTGCGGCGGCAGATCGTTTTGACCGGTGAAAGGGATCGAAAATTCGGATGAGGTCTTCCCATGACAGTTCCTCAGAGGTATTCCTGATGCGAATCTCGGTCGCATCGGGCTTCCACGCCACATGGGCGGAAATGTCTCCTCCATCAGGACAGAATTTGGTTGCGTTATCGAGAACGTTTATGAGCGCAAGGCGCAGCGTCTCTTTGTCTGCAAGAGAGGATCCGCCCTGGGAAAGATCGGCGGCGACATGGAGGCCTCTTCGTTCTATGACAGGATGAAATTTCTCCATCAACTCTCTTATCAGGTCAGATGGATCGAGAGGTTCAAGTTGGAGCGGGGATTGTCCCATGTCCAGCTTCGACAAATCCAGGATGCGACCGATCAGGCCGTCGAGTTCGTCTATGTCTTCCCGGATGCCGTCCAGACGTCCCTCCAAATCCTTTGCGCCTAAAACTCCCTGCGCCGCCTTCTCGTGAAGCAGTTCTTCCGCAATCCGAATTCTTGTCAGGGGCGCTCGCAGTTCATGGGATATGTTTGCGGTAAGCTCTTTTCCGCCCTTTATCATCCCTTCGACCTTGTCCGCCATGTCGTTAAACGTCCGGGCAAG
>PLSJ01000093.1 GCA_003165115.1 Syntrophaceae bacterium
GGAGAGCGCGGTCACCAATCTGCTCTCTCCGGGCGACAGGGCGGTCTGCATAAGGAGCGGAAAATTCGGTGAGCGCTGGGCCGAGATATGCAAGGCCTATGGCGTCGAGCCGATCAACATAGATGTGCCCTGGGGCGACATTCTCGATCCCGCGCTCGTCGAGAAGACCCTAAGAGCAAACCCGGATGCTTCCGCCGTCTACATGCAGGCAACGGAGACCTCGACGGGCGCCTTGTTCCCGGTGAAAGAAGTCGCCGCCATCGTCAGGAATTATCCCCACACCCTCATGGTGGTCGACGGCATCACCGGTGTCGGCATATTCGACCTCCCCGCCGATGCATGGGACATCGACGTGCTCGTGGGCGGCTCGCAAAAGGCGCTGATGCTTCCACCCGGACTCGCCTTCGCCTCCGTCAGCGATAAGGCGTGGGAGTTCAACAAGGCATCGAAGCTGCCGAAGTTCTATTTCAACTGGGCAAAGGAACGCTCGAACCTGGAGAAGAACCAGACGAATTTTACCCCCGCCATCTCTTTGATCATAGGGTTGAGGGAGTCTTTGCGCATGATCAGGCAGGAAGGCCTGGAAAACGTCTACCGGCGGATCGAAGCGCTTGCCGGGGCTACCCGCGCCGGGGCACGCGCCCTTGGCCTCAAGATCTTCGCCAAATCGCCAAGCCCCGCGGTCACCGCTATCGTGTCGCCCGATGGGATCGACGGACAGGCCGTGTACAAGACCCTGTGGAAAAAATATGGCGTGACCGGCGCGGGCGGGCAGGACCAACTGAAGGGTAAGGTCTTCAGGATCGCGACCCTCGGCTACGCCGGCAGGTATGACGTGATCACCGCCATAGCGGCCCTCGAATTTGCGCTGAGAGATCTCGGGTACCGGTTCGAGATGGGCAAGGGGGTGGCCGCCGCCACCGACTTTTTGAAAGACTTATAGGAGAAAAGCGGCTTAGAAGCGCGCGAGAGATAAGGGAGCGACCTCCATAAAACGCATCGCCGATCTGCTGATAAAGAACGGCCTTCTGGTCGACCCGTTGAGGGAAACAGCCGAAAGGACGGACCTTTCCATCGAAGACGGAAGGATCATGGCCTTTTCCGGTCACGGGGCGCGGGAAGTGATCGACGCGGAGGGCTGCTACGTCTCATGCGGCTTCATCGAGAGCCATCTGCACGTGGAGGGCCTGCACCTCCTGCCCGAACACTATTTCCGGGCCTTTCTCGCCCACGGCACCACCACCGTCGTCACCGACCTCCACGAGATTGCCAACGCCGGCGGCATGCGCGGTCTTCGGTGGTACCTTTCGCTCATCGACGAGGTCCCCCTCGACCTGTTCGTGATGGCCCCCTCCTGCGTGCCGTCGAGCCCCCACGAGTGCGGCGCGGCGACGATAGGGGCCGGAGACCTGCGCAGGCTTCGGGGGATGAGGAGGGTCATCGGCCTCGGAGAGGTAATGGACATGCGTGCGGTGATCCGTCGGCAAAAGGCCATAATGCGCAAGATCGCCCTCTTTGAGGGCAAGCCCGTGGACGGCCATGCGCCGGGCCTCACGGGGGACGATCTCGACCTTTACATGTCCGCAGGCATCCATTCGGACCATGAGACCACGTCGCTTCGCGAAGGCAGGGAGAAGCTCAAGCGGGGCATGCACCTTTTCTTGAGACAGGGCTCGGTGGCGCGGGACCTCGATACACTGCTGCCCCTGGTGCGGCCCGCGAATATGGACAACCTGTCCCTGTGCAGCGATGACCTTTCCGGCAGAGACCTCTTTGAATCGGGCCATCTCGACCGCCTCGTCAGCCGGCTCGTGCAAGCGAAAGTCCCCCTCTTTCGCGCCCTCAGGCTCGTGACCAGGAACCCCGCCGTCTACTTCAACCTGAGCGACCGGAACGCCCCCGTCCCCGGCAGGACTGCCGACCTCGTGATTTTCGACAACCCGACAGAAATGCGGATAAAGGCAACGGTCAAGAATGGAAAGGTCGTCTATCGCGAGGGAGACGGTATCGGGGCCGGCAGAAAGACAGGTGCGGCCCCGGCACACTCGGGACTCAACGTGGCGCCTTTCCACAAGGAAGACCTGCGAAGGAAGGCAACGGGAGAAGAAAGACGCGCGATAGGCGTCCGCGAGGGCGCCATCGTCACCGATGACCTGACGCTCGATGCGCGGACGGAAGACGGCTATCTCGTCGCCGATCATGAGAGAGACCTTGTTTTTGCCTACGTCTTCGACCGGTACAGGGCGGATGCGGCGTACGGCTCCTGCCTGGTGCACGGGTTTGCTTTGAGGGGCGGCGCCCTCGGCACAACCTACAGCCACGACAGCCACAACCTGCTCATCGTGGGCGATAACAGCGAAGATATTTACGGGGTGTTTCGCCTCCTGAAGGAACGCGGGGGCGGGATGGCGGCCTCATGTGGAGGGTCCGGCCTAGTCATACCCATGCCGTATTACGGGATCATCTCTCACCTCGACGGCCGGGAGTTGGTCGAGAAGGAGCGGGAGTTGGACGGAATGGTGAGAAAGATGGGGGTCAGCCTGTCGAACCCCTTCTTCCAGATGTCCTTTCTCTCCCTGCCCGTCATCCCTACCTTGCGCCTCACGACGAAAGGTCTCTTCCATGTGGGGACCGGACGCTACGTCGACTGATCTTTGTTTACTATTCAAGCGTAAAAAGAGACTTTTTTTTGTCATTTGTCCGTTATTTACCCCCTCTTCTGCCCTCTTCAGTATACGTTCTTCGCTGACCGTCCTCCCGCCTCTCTCCTGATTCCCTTCTCTCCCAAGCCTTCATGAAGGAAAGGTTGACGAAAGTGCACGATAGTGCACGGTTTGCAGGGGGGTGAAGGGGGGCGGCAGGAAGCGGGACGCTGTAACAAGGCGTCAGAACGGCTGCGTGTCCGCTCAATTGTCAAAGAACGGCGCCGGGACTTCTCGAAACCGGCCGCAACGGGCCTTCGCGCCTCTCATCTTTCCGGGTCTCTCAAAATCACTGCCCGGCTGAGTAATATTATCCTTTGTTTCCAGCACTCCTGTCAAAGCGACATGGAGGGGTGACAAACGTGCGCCATGAAAGTGCGGCGCGTTCATATACAACGTCGTGCGTGCCGGTTCCCGACCGGCGCAGGATGCGTCCTGTCCGGCGAAGGAGGTCGGGCGGAAGGGGGCCGCGAAGCTCGGTCAGGTTCCACTGACGGGGCGTCATAAGCAGAGCGGCCTTAAAGGTACCGGAACGCGGCCATCACCGCGCGGCCGGGCCACCACAGAGCGTATGGCGAGACAACGAAGCATGCGGTGGAAGCCTCTATATTTAATCCTCGCCCTTGGTAGATGCGTGATGGCGTTGGGGGTTGCGGCGAGAATTGGGCAGACTGATTTGTTTCTGCCTGATAGGCGCGAATCAGCCCGCGTCTGAGATCGGGTCACTCCTTCTATCCCGCTTTCCCGTGCTGCTAGGGGTATAGCATGTCGCCTAACCGCTCGATTGGGTCGGGGACCAGGAACATGGGAACCGCAGTCCGTCCGCCTGCAACGGAAGCAGGCTATCCGTGGAAGACCGGGGAAGGACGGCTGCGGGGCGGAGCCTCCGTAGTAGTCCGGGGACGGGAAAGCCGTCCACATGGCGAAGGGGGGCAGGAGGTAGATAGGCTTTCGATGACGGAGGATATCTGTGGACTCAGATGTAAAGGCCGATAAGGTCTGGCTCTTCAACGTGCAAAGGAAGCTTTATCGGTGGAGTCGGGAAAACCCCGAAGGTACCTACCGCGATCTGTGGAATTGGATTGTTGATATCCGCAATCTGCGGTGCGCCTGGAGAACCGTTGCCGCAAGAACTCCGGGCGTTGACGGGGCGACGGTGTCGCGTATCCGGAAGCGTGGTGTAGACGCATACCTGGAGAGGATAAGGGAGGAGCTCCGTTCTGGCTCGTATTCCCCAAGTCCCTCCCGGCGGGTGTGGATACCCAAGCATAGGAAACCGGGGGAGTTCCGGCCCCTGGGGATAACGACCGTGAAGGACCGTATTGTGCAGTGCGCAGTAAAACAGATCGTCGAGCCGCTCTTCGAAGCCAGGTTCTGGCATGTCTCCTACGGCTTCAGGCCGGGGCGAAGCTGCCATGGAGCGTTAGAGCATATACGAATGGCAATGAGACCGCGGGCCACGGCCGACGATGGTAAAAGACATGGACTTCCCTGCCAGTATGTTATTGAGACGGACATCAAAAGCTGCTTCGATCAAATCTCACATCATCAGGCTATGGAGAGAATCCGCCGCCGCTCGGGCGATCGGAAGGCAAACAGGCTCATACTTGGGTTTTTGAAAGCGGGCGTCCTCTCGGAAGATCAGTTTATCCGCACCGACGCGGGGACTCCGCAGGGCGGAATATCTGAAGTGGCAGATAACCCGCCTTATCTCCAGTAAAATCTTATCCGAAGTAAACGCCGGAGACGCCCTGATGGCCCAGGTGTGGTCTGCATTTACTTCGGATAATATTCTCAAAGATCGGTCAGCCACGCAAGCAAGTCCTTATCCTGGGTCCAATGGGGCAGGGTTGACGGGATCATATCGGGATAGGCCTTTTCCAGGGCCGCACGTTTCAGCTCGGTATCCGTACGGGCATAGATTTCGGTGGTTGATAGATCGGCATGGCCTAAGAAGTCTCGGATATAGATGAGGTTCACGCCTGCGTGGAGCAAATTCATCGCCTTCGTATGCCTCAGGCAGTGGGGGGTAACCTTGTCGGGAATGATTGAAGATAACGCCCTGGCACGAGAGACATATTTGTCCAGAACGAAAGAGATCCCCTTTGGCGTCAGCTTGCCGTACCGGCGGTTAAAGAAGAGCGGGTGATCCTGCATGCCGTTTTGGAGTAAGCGAACTTCGGTCATATAGTGCCGTAGTAG
>PLSJ01000109.1 GCA_003165115.1 Syntrophaceae bacterium
GAGGCGAGGGCGAGGAGCTATCAGGAACAGATACAACTGAACGTGACCGATATCCACAAGGAGGCGCGTGTCCTGTCGGCCAGGGAGATCGCCGACTTCTATCCGGAGACGGGATCGGGGACCGAGCATCTGAAAGAGGCTTTTTTCAGGATCACGGGCGAGATACGGGATGCCCACCTTGTGGCCCTTTTTGACGAGATGAAGAAGAGGGAGGAGATGCTTGACCTGTTCTTTCTCCTGCCCGCGTCCGTGGGGGTCCACCACGTTTCCATCGGCGGTCTCCTCGAACATTCCGTCGCGGTCGCCGAGATGGGAAGGCAGGTGGCCGCCTTTACCGGAGCGGACCCCGATATCGTCACGGCGGGCAGCCTCCTCCATGATATAGGCAAGATCGAAGAGATCGCGTTCAAGGCGGGTGGTTTCGGTTATTCCGACCAGGGGAGGCTCCTCGGCCACATCACGCTGGGCATCATGATACTCGACAGGCTCGTCTCGGGGATTGACGGCTTCCCCGCCTGCCTGGCCGATGTGCTGAAGCACATCATTCTGAGCCACCACGGCCAGGCGGAATGGGGCTCGCCGAAGGCGCCCATGTGCACGGAGGCCCTGGTGGTACACTATATAGACAACCTGGATGCGAAAGTCATGGGCGTAAAGGAGCACATGTCTGCCGGCATGGAAGATGAGAAATGGAGTCAATTCCACAGGCTCTATGAATCGCGGTTTTACAAAATCCCTGAAAGGTGAGTGATGGAAGTAAGAAGGATTTTTGTCGACAAGCTGAAAATGAAGAATGGGATGGTCCTCGTCACCGGACCGAGCTGCAAATATATTCTTCAGGTGCTGAGAAAAGTCGTGAACGACCGCATCGACGTGATGGACGGCAAAGGGTACCTGTATCGTTGCATGATCAATGCGATCAAAGGCAAGGAAGTCTACCTGCACATCATGGACGCCGTGCCCCATCCCGAGGAAAAGAAGACGAAGGTGACCTTGCTCGTCAGCCCCATAAAAGGCCCGAGGATGGATTGGCTCGTGGAGAAGGCCACGGAGCTGGGCGTCGATAAGATCGTGCCCACCATTTTCAGGAGGACCGTCGTCAAGTTCCAGGACGGGGAAGCGGAGAAGTGCGAGCGATGGAAACGGATCATGATCGAGGCTTCCCGCCAGTCGGGCAGGTTCTCGGTCCCCGAGATGTGTCCGCCCACCCCGCTTCGCGGCATGCTCCCCTTTATAGATCACCTCGAGGACCGGTGGCTGATGTACGAGCGCGAGAAGAGCACGACCATGAAGGACGTGCTTGGTGGCAAGAAGAATGGGGGCGTCTGCGTGGCCATCGGACCGGAGGGCGGGGTGGAAGAGGCTGAAGTCAAATTCTTCACGGACAACGGCTTTGTCCCCTGCACGCTCGGCGAAAACATACTGAGGACCGAGACGACGCCTCTCGTCGTCCTTTCGGTCATCTTTTACGAATTCAACATGCGATGAAGAGGGCGTCCTGGTTCGCGCGATACCTGGCAATCCTCATCGACCTCTCTTTTTTCCTGTGCGTCTCCGTGCTCCTGTGTGTTTCGGGGTTGACCGGCGCCATGCTGGGCGCCGCCACCGCCTCATCGGCCGGTCTGTTTTCGACGTTGAGGACCTTCGCCGCCATCTTCTTTTTCTTTGAAATTTTTCTCTTTCTGTTCTATTTTACGTATCTCACCGCGTGCGGCGAGAGCACGTTCGGAAAGCAGGTTTTCGGGCTAAGGGTCGTGCGCAGGCGGGATAACGCGCCTGTCGGCGTGGCGAGGTCCCTGGTGAGGGCCCTTGCGTACTGGTTGTCGGCCCTTCCGTTGTTCCTGGGCTTCCTGATGGCATTGCTGCCCGGAGGCCGGGCGCTTCACGATGTCATCGCGGGAACGATGGTCATAAAGGAGGAGTGATGGGTAAGGCTGGAAAGGGAAGGGCGGGCTGCGGGTGCCTGGTGTTCGGGCTCATCGCCTGCATGGTCCTCGCCGGCGCCCTGGTCCATCCGTTTTCCTTAAAGGTCATGGGGAGCCGTTTCCGCCATGAGGACAAGATAGTCCCATGCGACGCCATTTTCGTCCCGCGGGTCCCGGAAGACAAGAACGGTGAGGTCTACATCGATGCCTTCAGGGAATATTGGGCGGGCAACGGCAAAGCCATATGGGTGGAGGACGACCGTCTCTTCGGCATCAGTATGAAGGACATCGTGGGGAGGATGGCCAAAGAGAGGGGCATAAAAGAGGGCGCGGTGCACGCACTCCAGGTCGAGGGGGACGACGCGGCAAAGGCGCGGGCCGTCCGGGCGGCGCTGGCGAGGCAGGGCATCAAAAAGGTCGTCCTCGTCGTGCCCGGCTACGCCTCGAAGAGATACCAACTGCTCTACAGCCCGGCAAAGGCGAACGACCCGATGCTTGTCCTGATCAGGCCGGTGAGCGTGTCGTATTTCAAGGCGGACAAATGGTGGAGCGACGATCTTTCCAGGACCCTCATGGGAAGGGAGTTCTACCGGGTGGGTCTCCTCTATGCAGGCCGTTTCAGACACGACGAAAAAGGGGAGGGCGGGAAAGAGTAAGGCGATGGAAGAACTGACGGCCCTTCTGGCGCTTTCACGGGTCAGCAAAATCGATAACGTGCGCAAGAAGAGGCTGGCCGAGGGCCACGTAAGCGTCGCGTCTTTGTTCGAGGGGAGGGAAAAGGCCGAAAACGCCGCGGATAACGGGGCGATACACGCCTTTCGTGAATTCGGGAAGATCGACGCGGACCTGGCCCTGCTTTCCCGGATGGGGGCCACGGTCCTCACCATAAAGGACACCGATTACCCGCCGCGCCTCAAAGCTATACCGGATGCCCCTCTCGTGCTGTACAGGAAGGGGCCCCTTCCGCTTGCGCATGATGCGCTTGCCGTGGTGGGAGCGAGGAAGGCAAGCTTCGAAGGGATGCTGCTCGCGGAAGAGATCGCCGACGCCTTGTCCTCGGCGGGGATTACCGTCGTGAGCGGTCTCGCGAGGGGCATAGACGCATCCGCGCACAAAGGCGCGCTCCACGGCAAAGGCGGGACCGTGGGCGTGCTGGGATGCGGCATCGACAGGTGTTATCCCGCCGAGAACTGGACGCTCTTTCAGGGCATCGGCGGGGCCGGCGCCCTGCTCACCGAATACGGACCGGGGGTGCCGCCGTGGAAGGGCCATTTCCCCGCGCGGAACAGGATCATCNNTGCTCGTGGTGGAGGCATCGCAAAAAAGCGGCTCTCTCATCACGGCCCGTCTCGCCCTCGATTATGGGCGGGAGGTAATGGCCATACCCGGCAGGGTCTTCGATGACGCCCACAAAGGCGCCAACAGCCTCATCAAACAGGGGGCGCTCCTGGTGGAGGACATCAACGATATCCTGGCCTGCTGCTTCCCTCACATGGAGCTGCAAAGGAAATCGGCTATTGATATGGATGGCGATGAGGATTATATTTACACACTACTGGGTCCCGAAAGGCTGCACGTGGACGAGCTGATCGGGAAGAGCGGGTTTGAAGCGCGGAAGGTAATGGCGGTTCTTACCAGACTCGAAATGAAGGATATGGTGAGACCCGTGCCCGGAGGGTTCTATCTGAGGAAGGGGTAATGACGAAATCGTTGCTTGTTGTTGAGTCACCGACGAAAATGAAGACTCTCTCCAAGTTCCTGGGGAAAGATTTTACCATCAGGGCTACATACGGCCATATCAAGGACCTGCCCAAGAGCAAGATGGGCGTGGACGTGGACCACGGCTTCACGCCACAATTCGCGGTCGTGAAAAGCAAGGCGAAGATCGTCGCCGAGATCAGAAAGGCGAGCAAAGAGGCAGACAACATTTATATAGGGTCGGACCCCGACAGGGAAGGCGAGGCCATCGCGTTTCACGTGGCGGAGGTGATTGGGCGCGACACGCCCGTAAAAAGGGTCCTGTTCAACGAGATTACCAAAAAGGCCGTGCTGGAGGCGATAGCGTCGCCCTCGAACCTCGACGAGTCCAAGTACGACGCGCAGAAGGCGAGACGCATCCTCGACCGGCTTGTCGGCTACGAGATAAGCCCGCTCCTATGGGAAAGGGTAAAGTATGGGCTCTCGGCCGGGAGGGTGCAGTCGGTCGCCCTCAAGCTCGTTTGTGAGAGGGAAGACGAGATAGACGCCTTTGTCAAGGAAGAGTACTGGAATATAGAGGCGGAGCTGACGCTTATCAGCGGGGAAAAGATAAAGGCCAAGCTCGAAAAGGTCGACGGCAAGAAGGCGCGCATACGGACAAAAGAGGAAGCGGAAAAGATCAGGTCCGACGTTTCGGGCAAGCCCTTCATCGTCGCCGGGGTCGAAGAGAAGGAGCGGTTCGCGAGCCCCTACCCGCCCTTTAAGACGAGCACCCTCCAGCAGGACGCGTCGAGCCGCTTGCGGTTCTCGCCTAAAAAGACCATGCTGCTCGCCCAGAAGCTTTTTGAAGGCGTGGAGATCAGCAAGGCCACGACGACGGGTCTCATTACCTACATGAGGACCGATTCGGTGCGCATCTCGAATGAGGCCCGGGATGAGGCGAGAAAGCTCATCGAGGCACAGTTCGGGGCGGCCTATGTACCGGGAAAGCCGAACATGTACAGCAACAGCAAGTCCGCCCAGGACGCCCACGAGGGGATCAGGCCGACAAACGTGAAGCTTACGCCCGAGAAGCTGAAAAGCCATCTCGATAAGGATATGTTCGCCCTTTACGAGCTGATATGGCGCCGGTTCGTGGCATCCCAGATGGCGCGGGAGAGGCTGCATGTCAGGGTCGCGGAAATCACCGCCAATGCATGCACCTTCGTCGCCCGCGGCTCCAAGGTGGTGTTCGACGGTTTTACGAAGGTCTTCGAAGTGGAGAAGGGCGAGGATGAGCGGACTTACCTGCCCGATATGAAAAAGGGAGAGATGCTGGAACTCGCGCACCTCGACGCGAGCCAGCATTTTACGAGCCCGCCCCCGCGCTATTCGGAGGCGTCCCTGATTAAGACCCTTGAGGCGAAGGGGATCGGACGCCCTTCCACTTACGCCTCCATCGTGAGCACCATCCAGGAGAGGGACTACGTCCATAAGGAAAAAGGGAGTCTCGCTCCGGTGCCGCTCGGCAGGACGGTCAACCGGCTCCTCACGGAATTCTTTCCCAAGGTGATCGACGTCGATTTCACCGCGCGGATGGAAGAGGGCCTCGACCGCATCGAGGAGGAGGAGAATAACTGGGTCACCTCCTTAAGCGAATTTTACGGCGTCTTGCGGGAGGAGATGGGCTCCGCCAAGACGAAGATGAAGAACCTGAAGCAGGAGGAGAAAGAGACCTCCATCATATGCGACAAGTGCGGCAAGCACATGATACTCCGCTGGGGCAAGAACGGGGAATACCTGGTGTGCAGCGGCCGCCCTGCCTGCAAGAACAAGAAGAACGTTGTTGTCGATAAAGACGGGAACATCTCCATCGTCGAGGAGACGACGTACGGCCCGTGCCCCCAGTGCGGCGGCACCCTCGTGGAAAAGAGCGGCCGTTTCGGGCGTTTCATCGCGTGCGGCAACTATCCCGACTGCAAGTATACAAGGCCGTTCACCATGGGCCTCCACTGTCCCCAGGAAGGCTGCCAGGGTGAGCTGGTGGAGCGGACCTCCAAGAAGAGAAAGAAGTTCTACGGATGCTCCCGTTATCCCGACTGCGCCTTCGCCACGAGCCTCCAGCCGAAGGAAGGTGAATGCCCCGTGTGCAAGGCGCCCGTCCTTTTCGGCTACAAGGAAAAGTCGAGCTGCCTGCGGAAGGATTGCGGGTGGAAATCAGGGTAATCGGGGGCGGCCTGGCCGGGAGCGAGGCGGCCTATCAGATCGCCCGGATGGGCGGATGCGCCGTGCTTTCCGAGATGCGCCCCGTCTCGCTTACCCCCGCCCATAAGACCGGCTATCTCTCCGAGCTTGTCTGCAGCAATTCCCTGAAGTCGAAAGAGCTGACGAACGCGCACGGCCTCCTGAAGGCTGAGCTTCGTCTCCTCGGCTCCCTGATCGTCAGGGCGGCCGATGAAAGCGCCATACCGGGGGGCAAGGCCCTCGTCGTCGACAGGGGCCTGTTTGCGCAAAGGGTCACCTCCGCGATCCTCGATGATCCCCGGATCACGGTGGAGAGGCGAGAGGAGACGGAACTGCCCCGGGACGGCATCGTGATCGTCGCCACCGGTCCCCTGACCTCGCCTGTCCTTTCCGAGCGGATAAGGGCGGCGACAGGCGCGACGAACCTCCATTTTTTCGACGCCATATCGCCTATCCTCGATGGGGACAGCATCGACATGTCCCGCGCCTTTTTCGGCACCCGCTATGCCCCGGAGAGCGACGACTACCTCAATTGTCCCCTCACGAGGGAAGAGTACGAGGTGTTTTACGACGCCCTCGGGCTGGCCGAAAGGGTCGATCTGAAGGAGTTCGAGGCGACGCCCTATTTCGAGGGATGTCTGCCCATAGAGGTGATGGCGCAAAGGGGGAAACAGACGCTCCTGTTCGGTCCCATGAAGCCCGTGGGCCTGCGC
>PLSJ01000132.1 GCA_003165115.1 Syntrophaceae bacterium
GAGGGATGTCTGCCCATAGAGGTGATGGCGCAAAGGGGGAAACAGACGCTCCTGTTCGGTCCCATGAAGCCCGTGGGCCTGCGCGACCAAAGGGCGGACAGAGAGCCGTACGCCGTCCTGCAGCTCAGGCGGGAGGACGCCGCCGGGAACATGTACAATATGGTCGGCTTCCAGACGAAGCTCACCTACCCCGAGCAGGAAAGGGTGTTCCGCCTGATCCCCGGCTTGCGGGAGGCGAGGTTTTTCAGATACGGCAGCATCCACAGGAATACCTTCATCGATTCGCCCGCGGTACTCGCCGGCCTGCGGCTCAGGGCCGACGAGAGGATCTTCTTCGCGGGTCAGATTACGGGCGTGGAGGGCTATATGGAATCGACCGCCATGNNCCGCCCTTTATCACGCGCGGGGCAAGGAGTTTGCGCCGCCAGAGCCCGTCACCTGCATCGGGGCGCTCTACCGGTACATAGGGACGGAGAGGAAGGATTTTCAGCCGATGAACGTGAACTTCGGGCTGCTCGAGGGGTATCATAAGCGGAAGAAAGAGATGGTGGCCCAGAGGGCCCTTTCCGCCGTAGCGGAGTGGAAGGAGAGGGTGGCCGAAGACCTGCGGTAAAATAAAGTAAAATTCTGTTTTCAATTCTCTTGCTTTGGGGTAGTATGAGTACAATACCACAAAGCCAGAGATCCCGATGTCGAAGCTTTACGCATATGCGGTCAGTCGCGCTCTTCTCTTCGCCCTTCCCCTTTTCTGCCTTTCCGTTTCCCTCTCGTTTTCCGCGGAATGGTTCGGTACGGGCTTTCTCGTCGGCACGTTGCCTATCGTCGTCACCAACCACCACGTAGCGGCCGGCGCAAAACAGATCGAGATGACCTTCAGGGACGGGCGGACGGCCAAAGGCAAGGTGCTCCGCCTCGACAGGCGCAACGACCTGGCCCTGATCGGTTTCGTCAAACCCCCCCAAGTGCTTGCGCGGTTTACGATCGCCCCCTCGGACGCGGTGAAGCCCGGCCAGGAAGTCTATGTGATGGGTTATCCGCTTCCGGGCGACCTTGGCAACAGGTTGAGCATCACAAAAGGCATCATCGCGTCCACCGTCGGGATAGATGAAGACAACAGGCATTTCAGGGTTACCGCGCAAATGAACCCGGGCAACACCGGCGGCCCCCTGCTCGACACGAAAGGCAGGGTTATCGGGGTGGTTTATGCCGGCCTGAACGCGGTCAGGTCTCTCATCCTCCAGGGTCACGTGCCCGAAGGGACGAATTTCGCCATCAAATCGTCGCTGTTGTGGAGCATGGTCGCGGATTTCGGGGAAGACGCGCCGCAAGACGCGGGCCTGCCTGATTTGACGGGCGACAAGATCTTTGCCGCATACAGGGACGCCGTCGTCCTGGTGCGCGCATCGGACAAGCCCGAAAAACCGAAAAGAACGGAAGAGGCGGAACAACCATCCCTGGAGACGGGGTTCGACGCCCGGAATGCGGCCACGCCCGTGAGGACGGACACACGCGAGGCGACGGAGTGGGCGAGGAAGTCGCGCGACAATATAGCGAAAGGGAATTGGGCCGGGGCGATCAGGGCCGCTTCCGCCGCTATCGCCCTGGACCCCGGACTCTCCGGCCCCTATGCCGACAGGTGTTTTGCCTACTATTAAGAGGACCCTGTACGACGACGCGGCCGCGGATTGCGACAAAGCGATAGAGATAGACCCCAACGATGACCTGGCCTACAGCTACCGCGCCCTCGCGTATTGCGAAAAAGGGTTCACCGACGAGGCGCTTATCGACGCGATCCGGGCGATAGAGCTCTCCCCGAAGAATATGAGCTATTACAACAACCGGGGTGTCGTGCTCGAACGGCGCGGCGCGACCGACAGGGCGAAGGCCGACTACGAGGACGCCTGTCGCGCCGGCGTCGAGATAGCCTGCAAGAACTTCACGCGCCTCGCGGGGTTCTCACCCTCGGAAATCCCCAAAAAGGTGAAAGACCTCCTCGCGGAGAGCATCGTCTGCTTCAATAACGGCCAGATGGACAAGGTGATAGACATCACCTCGAAGGTCATAAAACTCGACCCCAGGAGCGATATCGCCTACGCGAACAGAGGGGGCGCCTACGCAAACAAGGGGCTGCTGCTCCAGGCGATCGATGACTGCAACGCCGCCATCAGGATCAACCCCGACTGCGGGCTGGCTTTTAACAACAAAGCCTTCGCGCACGAGCAGCTCGGCCAGGCCGCCGAGGCCCTGCTCAATTACGAGATAAGCTGTAGTCTGGGCAGCGACCTGGGGTGCAAGAACCATTCGAGGGTGGCCGGCACGCGCACGCGGAGAGAGTGACGGACAGACGGGCACTCCCTGTTCCGTCCCGGCATTCGCCCTCTTTCAACTCGCATAAAAATCAGTTACAATGTAAGAGCGCGAAGCGCGCTGGGGTAGGCCGGCGAGGGTACCGGAAACGCGAGGCGCCGGCTCAGGCGGGCGCGCGCTGGATAATGGCCGGAGGTAAAACGCACTCATGGCACGGGTCTTAATTGTTGACGACGACGAGCTGATTTGCGAGATGCTCTCCTTCATGGTCGAGGACATGGGGCATTCGGCCTCATCCGCAACGACGTTGAAGACGGGTTTCGATAAGGCGTCGTCGGATAACTTCGACGTGATATTCCTCGATATAAAGATGCCGGACGGCAACGGGCTCGACCTCTTGCCGAAGATCCGCGAGCTGCCGCAGCATCCGGAAGTAATCATCATCACCGGTCGCGGCGACCCCGACGGTGCGGAGCTTGCGATCAAGAACGGCGCCTGGGATTACATCCAGAAATCCTCCTCGACCAAGGAAATGCTGTTGCCCTTTGTGCGGGCCTTGCAGTACAGGGAGGAGAAGAACGCGCGGAAGCCCCCCACCGCCCTGAAGCTGAACGGCGTGATAGGGAAGAGTCCCACCATGAACGTGTGTCTCAACCTTCTCGCCCAGGCGGCCCACAGCGAGGTAAATGTCCTCCTCACCGGCGAGACGGGCACGGGAAAGGAGGTTTTCGCGAGGGCCGTCCATGAGAACAGCATGCGCGCGGAAAATAATTTTGTCGTCGTCGACTGCACGGCCCTTCCCGAAACACTGGTGGAAAGCGTGCTCTTCGGACATGAAAAGGGCGCGTTTACCGGGGCGGACAGGGCGCAGGTCGGCCTCGTCAAGCACGCCCACGGCGGCACGTTGTTCCTGGATGAGATAGGCGAGCTTCCCCTGGGCGTACAGAAGGCGTTCCTGCGCGTGCTGCAGGAACACCGCTTCCGTCCGGTCGGAGCAGAACGCGAAGTCGAGAGCAATTTCCGCCTTATAGCGGCGACCAACAGGGACCTGGACCGGATGGTGGAGGAGGGGACGTTCCGGTCGGACCTCCTTTTCCGCGTGCGAACGCTCACTATCGAGCTGCCGCCTCTCTCCGCAAGAAAAGAGGATATCAAAGAACTGGCGATGTACCACATGGCGAGGGTTTGCGAGCGCTATCAGATAGGGACGAAGGGATTTTCGCCCGAAGTGTTCGACGCCCTCATGGCCTACGAATGGCCGGGCAACGTGCGGGAGCTGGTGAACGCGATAGAGCGCGCCATCAGCGATGCGTACCAGGAGCCCACGCTCTTCCCCAAACATCTGCCCCTCGATTTGCGGGTGAAAATAGCCCGCTCCTCCGTAGAGAAAGAAGCGCACCGTCCGGCAGACGGCGCCGCGCCCCTGGGAACGCTCGCCGAATACCGGCAGGAAATGGAGCGACGCTACCTCCAGGACCTTATGCTCCGGACGAACGGCAAGATAAGAGAAGCATGCCGTGTTTCCGGGCTGTCGCGCTCGCGGCTCTACGTGCTTCTGAAAGAACACAACCTCTCCGGCAGCTCTTAGCCTTCCCGAAAGTTTCGTGATGCATTTGTCCTGTTTTCTGGACGTCGTCCAGTTTTCAGGAGTGAAATCGCGTCCCCAGGGGCATCCAGGTCCTTCGCCACAACCTCATAAAGCGTTATAAATAGGGCAACAATGACAGACAGGTGTTTTCCGCCTTTCCTGGCACACTTCTTGTTAGTACCTCCTGAACGTACAACATACCACATCGGATTATCGCCCAAAGGAGGCTTGCACCATGAATTTCGGCTCGATGGAGAACCCTGCCGGTGAAAGCGCCCAAATCCCCGATCCCTTCAGGATGTATCTCTACGAGATCTCGAAGCACAGCGTGTTTTCGAAAGAAGAGGAAAGAGAGGTCGCGGAGCGGGTACGGCTGCATGACAAGGAGGCGGAGCAGGCGCTCGTCGTGGCCAACCTCAGGCTCGTGGTGAAGATCGCGCTCGATTATTACAGCTATCACCTGAATATCCTCGACCTCATACAGGAAGGGAACGTGGGTCTCTTGCGGGCCGTGCAAAAGTACGACCCCGAGAGGGGGACGCGCTTCTCCACCTACGCCTCCTTTTGGATTCGCGCGTATATCCTCAAGTACCTCATGGATTCGTGGAGTATCGTGAAGATAGGGACCAAGGACAGCCAGCGAAAGCTCTTCTACAGCCTGAACAAAGAAAAGGAAAAGCTCGAAAAAGCAGGGATAGACCCCTCTGCCCAGACACTTGCCGAAAATCTCGACGTAACCCCGGAAGACATAGAAGACATGGAAAAACGGCTCTACAACGGGGACGTATCGCTCGAAGACCCACTCTATGGGGGCGGTGAAGACGTGATGGACACGATCGGCACCGGCGAGGACATAGAGGAGACCGTCGCGGAAAAGGAAAAGAAGGAGATGCTGCAGGATAAATTGATGGAGTTCAAGAAGCTGCTCAACGAGAAGGAGCGCTTCATCCTGGAACATCGCATCATGGCGGAGGAGCCGATTACCTTGAGGGAGATCGGCGAGCGGTTCCACACGTCGAGAGAGAGCATCCGGCAGCTCCAGAGCAAAATCTCCAAGAACCTGACAAAGAACCTGCGGGTCGTCATGGCGTGGTCGTAACGCAGGCCGATGTCTCGGTCAATGAGACAATTATCCCATTCTAAGACATCTTTCTCATCCCGCGAGACATGAGGCGGCCGCTCTTCCGGCCGCCGTTCCTCGTAAAGTCCGCAGTATCATTGCAAAAAGCGATATATTGCCGGTTGTCCGGCCGATGGCACAATTCTTGTAATTGATGTAGTCACGTACGTTAAAATCATCGAAACACAATCTTGCTCAGAAGAGCACGCAATCGTTATTCAGGGCGGGGACGACCCTATACGTGCAGGAGAAATGCAGGAAGCATATCAATTCATCATGGGAGGCACAATTTGCTTCAGGACACGTATTCGCACGAAAACAAGGAACAGGAAGAAATCGCGCTTGCGCCGTTCGATCCCCTGAAGAAGTATCTGTCCGAAATATCGAAGCATGCCGTGCTTTCGAGAGAAGAAGAGCTGGAAATCGCGGAGAGGGCGCACCGGTATAAGGACAACGATGCCTCGCAGAAACTGGTCACCGCCAACCTGAGGCTCGTCGTCAAGATTGCGCTGGAATACTACAATACGTACTTGAATATCCTCGATCTCATCCAGGAAGGGAACGTGGGACTGGTCCATGCCGTCAAGAAATACAACCCCTATAAGGGCACGAGGTTCTCGACTTACTCCTCTTTCTGGATCCGGGCGTATATCCTGAAATACATCATGGATTCGTGGAGCATCGTGAAGGTGGGGACGACGCAAAGCCAGAGAAGGCTCTTTTATCGATTGAAAAAGGAAAAGAAGAGGCTCGAGGACGAGGGCGTATTCCCCGCGCCCCAACTCATCGCGGACAGCCTCGACGTGAAGGTGGGAGAGGTGGAGGATATGGAAAAACGTCTCTCCTACACCGACATCTCCCTTGAGCACCCCATTTACGAAGAAGGGGAAGAAACTTTTATGGACATGATCAAGGCGGACGACAACATCGAGGAAGTGGTGGCCGCGAAGGAGAGACGGGAGATCCTCGCGGACAGGATAATGGAATTCAAGAAGATGCTCAGCGACAAGGAACTCTTCATCTTCGAGCATCGCATCATGGTGGAGGAGCCGCTGACGCTCCAGGGGATAGGCGAGGAATTCAAGATCTCCAGGGAGCGGGTCAGGCAGCTCGAAAACAGGGTGATCAGAAAATTTAACGACAAATTCGAATCGGAGTTCCGAAAGCTGGACCTTTAGGGCGGCCTCCGCAGTAACCCTTCCTTTCTTACGATCGAATGACTCATTCGAACGAAAAATAGCGCCCGACCCGGACGGGCCTGCCTGCTTTATCCCGTGATGGTTTCGTTGCATACACGGGACGAGATGTGTATCATTAGGAAGACGTTCACGAGAAAAGTGAAGGAGAGCGACATGGAGCCGCTGGAAGAGCTGCAGCAGGCGCTTGAGGAAAAACTGGAGAGAACGCGCAAGATGATAGACGAGTTCGATGAGGGGATGGATTACATGACGCACTGCACGCTCCAGGGTTTCGCGGAAGGACTTGCCTTTGCGATAGAAGAGGTGGGAGAACGGCTGGGCCGGCCAAGAGTGACGAGCCAAGAGTGAAAAGCTCCGCGCGTAAGGGAGGCGAGGACAGGGGGGTATCGATCGTCATCGGAGAGGAGAGGGAAGCGCGCCTTTCCCTGTCCGGCCGTTTGTCCCTCGATAACCTGGAGTACGTTATGGAGCGGGTGGACCCCCTGCTCGGACGGCCGCAATTGGTGAGCCTGGCGGTCGATCTCGAGGGACTCGTGCGCATCGACAGCGCGGCCGCTCTGTTTTTGCTGCGCATGCAGGAGGAAGCGCGCCGCCGGTCCCTGCCCTTCGAGTTCGTCAATATATCACCCAGGGTCATGGGCATAATCGATCTTCTCGACAAAAGCGCGATCCGGCTGGGGCCGCCGTCCCCCAGGGAGAAATCAGGGGGCTTCTTCGAAGACGTGGGGCGGACGAGCGTCATGTTCCTCGACGACTTCAACCAGTGCATGACGTTCGGCGGAATACTGCTCTCGGAAGCACTCTATTGCGCCCTGCACCCCGCGTCGATACGGTGGAACGACGTTGTCCTCTCCGTAAAAAAGATCGGTGTCGACGGCCTGTCGATACTGGCCCTTATCAGCTTTCTCATGGGCCTCATCATGGCCTTTATGTCTTCGCTGCAGCTCAAACAGTTCGGGGCGAACATGTACGTCGCCTCTTTGGTGGCGATCGCGATGGTCAGGGAGCTGGGACCCATCATCACGGCGATTCTCGTGGCCGGGAGGTCGGGCTCGGCAATCGCCGCGGAAATAGGCACCATGAAGGTGAACGAGGAAGTGGACGCCCTCGTGACCATGGGGTTCAACCCCGTGAGGTTCCTCGCGGTCCCCAAGTTATTGGCCGCCATCGTGGTCGTGCCCCTCCTCACGTTCTTTTCCGACCTCTTCGCGATTGGAGGAGGCATGGCCGTGGGCATACTCGGCCTTGGGCTGACCTTCCACACGTACGCCGACCTGACGTCATGGGCACTTACCGTACACGATATCGTGACCGGGGTGCTGAAGTCGATGGTATTTGCGGTTCTGATTACGGGGATCGGGTGCCAGCGGGGTTTTAGCGTGCAGGGAGGGGCCGAGGCGGTGGGAAACGCCACGACGTCGGCGGTCGTGGCCGGGTTGTTTCTCATCATCGTGACCGACTCCGTATTCGCCTTGGTCCTCAATTATGTCAGGTGGTGAACGACTCGAAGAAATGGGCGACAGCCGGGTGATCAGGGTTGAAAACCTGTCGGTCCGGTACGGCGACGAGGTCGTCCTGCAGGACGTGACCATGGATGTTGTCCGCGGTGAGATCCTGGTCGTCGCGGGAGGCAGCGGCTCGGGCAAATCGACGCTCCTGCGCCACATGGTAGGTCTTTCCAGGCCGTCGTCGGGCCGGGTGGAGATCAACGGCGTCGATATCACGACCGCGTCCCCGGCGGAGCTGCAAGTGGTGATGAGAGGGATAGGCATGCTTTTCCAGTCGAGCGGCCTCCTCGGCTCGATGACCTGTGCGGAGAACATCAGCCTCCCCTTGTCCGAGTTTACCGACATGCCCGAATCTTTCATCGGGGAGATCGTCCGGATGAAGCTTGCCATGGTAGGGCTCGAAGGCTACGAGGACCATTTCCCGAACGAGTTGTCGGGCGGGATGCGGAAGAGGGCCGGCATCGCCAGGGCCATGGCCCTCGACCCGGACATCCTTTTTCTCGACGAGCCTTTCGCGGGCCTCGACCCGATCACTTCGGCCGGCCTGGAGCTCCTGGTGAAAAGGATCAACCAGCGTATGGGGACGACCATGGTCATCGTGAGCCACGAGCTCGAATCCATTTTGAGCCTGGCCCAAAGAATAGTGATGCTGGACAAGGGTAAAAAGGGTATAATTGCCGAAGGAGACCCAAGGGTGCTGAAGGATGAATCCCCGAACCCGCACGTGAGGCATTTTTTTAACCGGGAGATCGAGGAAAAGGACGAAACAGGAGAACACGGGGCGTAAATGGCGCAGAACCGGAGTTATTTTCTGATCGGCCTCTTCGTTACCGTCGGTGTGCTGATAGGCGTGGCAGGCATCGTATGGCTCGGCGCATCGAAATATTTCCAGAAGGGAGCCCTGTACGCCACGTACTTCGATGAGTCCGTCCAGGGGCTCCAGAAAGATTCGATCGTCAAGTTCAGGGGTGTCGATATAGGCACCGTAAAACAAATAGGGGTTGCGCCCGACCAGCGCCTCGTCGAGGTCGTGATGAAGATCGAGGTAAAGGACTTCAACGTGAATGGCGTGGTGGCAAAGCTGACCATGGCCGGCATCACGGGCATCGTGTACGTGGAACTGGACCGCAAAAAACCGGACGAGCCGAGCCTCACGCCCGGGTTCGAGGCGCCTTACCCGGTCATACCGTCCGCCAGGTCGGACATCAAGCAGATCGAAAGCAGCGTGAACGAAGTGATAAAGCGCATAAAAGAGATCGACTTCGCGGGCATCTCCACCCAGGTGATAAAGACGGCAAAAGACGTCGACGGCCTCGTCAAGGGTGACAAGATGAAGCGCATCATGACGAATGCCGGGGTGGCGGCAGGCAAGCTGGCGGACGCGTCGGAGAAGATCGACAACTTCGTGGCCGGTGGATCGGTCAACGAGGTGGTTGCCCAGGCGGGAGAGGCCGTGAAGGATGCGAGGGCGGTGATAGCCGAGGTCAAGACCGATCTCGAACGTATGAGAATGACGGATACCGCGGAGAGTGTAAACCGGTTCGTGGAGAGGACGTCGACGAAGGTGGACTCGACGTTGACGGAGGTCGAGCTTACGGCGGAGACGCTGAGACGGGCAGCCGATTCACTTGAAGCGCTTATCGACCGGATAGGCGCCGACCCATCCCTACTCATCTTCAGCCGTCCCCGGAAAGGAGAATAGTATGGCGGCCTCGTCGTCCAGGGCGATATACGCCGTTGTCCTGTGTGCATGTCTGTTTCTCCCGGTGGGCTGTTTTCCCGGAAGCGCGCCCTCCCGGATGGTCCAGTTCTACACGCTCGACTACGCGCCCCCGGTCGCGGCGCCCAAACCCCTGGACCAGGCGATAAGGGTCGACAGGTTTTCGGCCGCGCAGGACTACAACAGCGCCGCCATGGTCTACAGACCCGGGGCGTACAGGCTCGCCGTCTATCAGTACCACAGGTGGAGGACCGAACCCGGAGAGATGGTAACCGATTACCTCGTTCGGGATTTTCGCTCCTCCGGCCTCTTCCGGGCGGTCTTTTCCTATCGCCAGCCGGAAGAGGCGAGGTTCGAGGTCGAAGGCGCCGTCGAAGAATTTCTGGAGTCGAGGGAAGGCGACGGGCGGAAGGCTGTCCTCGCTCTCGTCGTGACGCTGCTCGACAAAAGCAAGCCGGAAGCCTTCTCGAAGGTCGTCTTCCAGAAGCGGTACCGTGCTGTGGGGCCCATGTCCGATCACTCACCCGGCGGCTTCGCCCGCGGGATGAGCGCGGCCATGGCGCGGTTGTCGGCGGAGATCATGAGTGACATCGTCAGCGCGACCGGGCGGACAGACAGGTGAATCCGGGAAGACCGTCGGTGGCAAACACGAGCTTGACGGCCGCAGGCGATATAGTTACAATTAAGTGGGACTAGAATGGATAACGAAGCGCAGGACAGACAAAGCTGGATCGAGAAAACGATTTACTCCCTCCTTTCTTATAAACAGGACGGAGAGCCCACCGGCACGCCGGATGAGATGATCGACGAGGCCGGCCGAAAGGCGTTCAAGATCAGCACAGCCCTCGCACTCATCCCCGGACCCTTGGGCATGGCGGTCATCCTTCCCGAGATCGCGGCGCTCACGAGGCTCCAGATCGGTCTCATCCACCGCATAGCCGGGCATCACCGCAAGCAGGAGAACGTCACCAGCGAGCTTGTTCTCCTTATCCTCGGGAATGCCCTGGGTCTGGCGGTCGGAGAGAGCCTTGTCAGGAGGGCGGGTTCGGCGCTCGTGATAAGGTCGGTCAACACGAGGGTCATCAGGGGCATCGCGCGAACGGTCGGCACCAGCATCATCGATAGGGCCGCCGAAAAGGCAATGGTCCGGTGGATACCGATGGTCACCGCGCCTCTTTTCGGCTATCTCTCCCGGTCGCTTACGAGGCGGATCGGAAGGGAGGCGAACAGGCTTTTCTCGCAGGAGATAGTACGGGAGGCGGCACCCGCCCTAAACCAGGGCGGGGGTGCGTGACGGGCCGGCGCGCATTCGCCTCTTTAGTGCTTTTCGTTACCTTTTTCACCCTTTGCCCGCTCTTTTCAGCCCATGCCCTGAACGACGGGCAGATCGTAAAGCTCATCAACAATTACAGGAGAGGCGTGGGCCTGAAAGTCCTCAAGGGAAGCGTCCTGCTCAGCCGGAGCAGCCGTCTCAAGGTGACCGACATGATCGGGCAGGGCTATTTCGGTCACACAAACCCGGCCGGCGAGCCTTTCCACGCGAACTTTTCGAAGGCGGGCTATACGTACGGGCAGGCGGGAGAGATATTGGCCACGGGCTGCGTGAGCGAGAAATGCGTGATCGACGCCTGGCTGAGATCGCCCCCGCACCGCCACGCCATGCTCGATCCCGGCTACCGGGACATAGGATGCAGCAGCCTGCCCGCGCCCCGCAGCGGGTACTACGTGGTCTGTCACCTGGGCAACAGATGACAATTAAGTGTTGAGGGTGAGGCGATTTTTGATGCAGAGCGCGAAATCGGGTTCGGCCCGCACCGCAGCGTTTGTACGTGAGGATGCGGTGCGAACCCGATGACAGAGCTACGCGCAAAAAGCGGCCACCCGCCCTCTATGGCTGCTCGCCATCCTCTACCAGACGCCTGATCCGGTCGATGTGGAAATAGACGAGGAACAGCGGTTTCTCCTCCGTGTCCGGCACCTCATACTGCTTTTGCTCGAGAAGCCGGTCTATGGCGGCATCGTCCTGTTCTTCCTTGATCTTGGTCAGGTAGAGTCTTGTTCCCTGGCCGTGGCCGCCCGACTCCATAAAGAGGTAGGCCGCGTGGGGGTTCGAGCCAAGGTCCTGGTGCGAGAGATGGTCCGTCATCACGAACGCGAGCGTCTCGTTGTCGATGAAATTGGGGCGCTCGTACAGGGCGGCGTCCACCTTGCCGCCGAAGTCGGCCGTCGCCAGAACGCCCACGCCCTCCGTCCGCTCAAAGTATTCTCTCAGGTTCTCCATACAAACACCTCCTGGTGTTGTCTGATACGTGGCGAGATTCAAAGGACCGGGGAGAAGGCCCATGCGTGAGCCCGTCATTTCGCGAGAGAGGTCCTCGTGGAGGGATCGAGCCGCGCCGTCCATGCCCCGGCTTCTCCCGCACGCCCTGTCCTCAGTATCACCCCCTGGATTACGTCGTCCTTTACGCGGCCGTTCAGGATAGTGCCGCTGATCTTGCCGTCCGTGCTCTCAAGACCGGCGAAGCGGAACGTATCGCCCTTCAGGGGGGTGTTGCTGATGAACAGGACCTCGCCGCCGAGGGAGACCATGCCAGATACCATCTGAAATTCCTGCTGAAGCTCCAGGCGCAGCGGCAGCTGCCGCCCTTTTGTCCGGACCACGCCCTCCCACCGGCCGCTGACATTTGCGGGAACGATCCAGAGGTAAAGATAATTGGCCCTGACCCTTATGCTGCGGTCCGCCTCCCACCGCTCCATGTCGTGACAGTATGATACTATCCTTGCGCCGGGCCTTGCCTCCGCAAGAAGCTTCGGCCTCAGCCTGGCGTTCACGTGAGGGAAGAGGAACAGGAAGAGCACCGTGGCTTCACCGATGCCGGTCTCGAAGAGGTCGGCGTTCAGGAAGCGGACCAGACCGCCTACCTCCTCCCTGAGGGCGTTTTGGCGGCATTCCCTGATCCTCTGGGGATCGAGATCGACGCCCACGGCACGAGCGCCCGTCTGCCTTGCTGCGGCGATGACGCACCTGCCGTCGCCGCAGCCGAGATCATAGACGACGTCGGCGTCCCGGACGTCCGCCATGCCGATCATCTCGCCGACGACGTCGCGCGGGCTCGGCTCCCAGCGGACGTCCAGCCGCGGCTCCTTGAGCCCGATCAACTCGAAGAAGCATGTCTTCCAGGGGGATTCCGTCGCGCAATCCATATGCCGCCCTCCAGGCGAGAACAAAACAACAATAGGGCGAAGGGCAAGACGCACCGTGAGAGCTTCTTCGTCCCTGCCCTTACCTGAACGTGATGCCCACCGTCCGGTTTGTCAAGCCTCGCCGGTTGAAAGTCAGCCTTTCGGGCCATGATTGAAATAGGGCCGGACCGGACTTACATTAGTGGATAACAAGACACCGAGGAGGCCGTTATGGAAAAGCAGATGAACGCAGGGAAAGGTTTCGTCACGTTTCTTCTTGGAAGCGCCGTCGGGGCAGGGGCGGCATTTCTGATGTCGAAGGTCTGCAAGAAGGGGTCGGGGGCCATGGCTTCGAGGCCGGGGACCAACGGCGAGGAAGCCACACCCTACTGTGCGGTGCCGGAGGGAGCGGATATCTGCTATCCCGAGCAATAGGGAAACGGCCTCTCCACAAGCAGGTCAGGGCGCGCACGGCTGACTATCGCCGTGCGCGCTAAATGCCCTTCGATCGACCGTTAGTCCTCGTACGCAATAACCCTGATGACGCCGATTGTCGCTCCCGTATCGTCGGTCGTGCAGGTATCGCTTGCGGAGATTATTCTCTTTACCCCTGCCTCCGGGATGAACCGGTTTATCTGGTCATCGAGGGATGACAGCTCCTCCACGGTGTGAAAAATCTTGAGCGGCGACATAAACGTCTTGACCTTGATCATATAGGGACCTCCTTTGCGTTGAAGCGGGCTTGTGAGAATAATATAGTTCTCCTCGTCCGATACTGCCCCAGGGCAAACGCATTTGGAAAC
>PLSJ01000488.1 GCA_003165115.1 Syntrophaceae bacterium
CCATTCAGGATGAGAAAGAGCCAAACTTTGGACCTTTCCCAGCAATACGCCCGCGACGGGCTCGCCGAATGTTACTATTTGAATGACCAGATCGAGAAAGCGAAGGAACTGCTGGCTCGTCAGGCCCTTTCACCGCTTGGCGCTCTCATTCTTGGCAGGATTTACATGCAAGCTGGAGAAAGTGATGGGGCACTGGACACGATTAAGCCGTTTCTAGGAAAGGACCAAAAGATCGGCGATTTCTACGAGCGTCATTTCAAGAAGGACTCGATGATGCCAAACAAGTCTCCATTGAATCAAGAATCTACTGGAACCAAGGAAGCAACTGTTGGAAATGTATTCTTGGTGCATGGGAGGCATAAGGCTGCCCGGGAATCTGTGGCACGCTTCTTAGAGAAACTGGGGCTACACGTAACTGTACTTCATGAGCAGGCAAATCGCGGCAGGACGATTATCGAGAAGTTTGTCCATCACTCCGACGTAGAATTTGCCGTGGTCTTGCTCACTGGCGACGATCGAGGCGGGCTATTCAGCCAGACATACGATGGACAGAAGGCGCGGGCACGTCAGAATGTTATTTTGGAGCTCGGTTTCTTTCTTGGAAAGATTGGAAGAGAGAGGGTTTGCGCTCTGTATGACGAAACGGTCGAGCTACCGTCGGACTATCAGGGCGTTTTGTTTCTTAAATATGACCAAGGAGGGGCTTGGCGACTGCAGTTGGCTCGCGAGATCAGGGCGTGCGGACTTCCTGTGGATCTTAATAGAGCAATGTAAATTGGACCGAACAATCGGATGAACCTGGGAAAAGGGCTAGGGACGACCGTAAATAGGTAAATAACTCAATAAAGGGCGGTACTACCTTGTTTCATGCATTATGCTAATGTTCGAGGATTGTCCTTCCTTGCGGTAATCCTTGCCAAAGATTACCGAGCCGGCGCAACACTTTGTGTTATCACGCCCACCCGCCTGCCGTTGGCCGGCCGACTAGAGAAGAAGAAACAACGAGCCCCTACGCCTCCCGCAACAACTCCTTAAGCCGCGCGGCGTTCGCGGTCGCGCTGCTGCGGTGGCAGTTGTTGAACATGGCGTACGTTTTTTTTGCCTGCCCGTCCGCCTCTCTCGCGGCGGGCACGAGCTCGCGCAGCTCTTCGTCGGAGTACGAGTAGGCGTATCTCAGCGACGTCGCTATGCCCTTCTTCAGCCAGTTCTCCCCATTTCTCCCGTGAAACCTGAAATAGGCGGTGTCGGTGGTGACGAAGGGGACGAAAGGCACCGTCGCCGGGGTCCCATACTGCGGCTCGTCGGCGGCGACGTAGGTGATGGCGTGCCTTCTCAGGAATGTAGACACTTCCGGCGCTTTATTCCCGGAGAGCCAGCTTCCGTGCCGGAATTCTACCGCGAGGGACAGGTCCGCCATTAACTCCTTGCAGAAGAGCACATAGTCCATGTTGCTGCCCTTGCAGTCGAACCACGGGGGGAACTGGAAGAGGATGACCCCCAGTTTCCCGGCCCTGGCCAGGGGCGCGAGGATTTCCCTGAACCGCTGCGCGATCAGCCGCAGCGGTTCCCGCTCTTTCACGTACACCGATGTGCCCGAATGCGCGCCCGCGGCTCCCCTTATGTCGGCGGGCAGGGTCCGCGGGTCGATGGCGTGTCCGGTGAGCGCGCCATAGGCTTTCACGTGAAACGTAAAGTCCTCCGGCGTCCTCGCTCCCCAGAGCCAGACGGTCCGCTGGTCCGGGATCGCGTAGTACGTGGAGTCGACCTCGACCGTATCGAAACGGGACGCATAATACCGGAGGCGCGCCTCCGCCGTCTTTACCTGCCGGGGATAGAACTCCCCACTCTCGATAAGCGTCTTTTCCGCCCAGGAGCATATGCCGACCCGTATCATGAGGGTGTGCCGCCGGGCCGCCCACGGTCTTTTTCGCAATACGCCCTTATGTAGGCGATCCTTTCGAGCACGGGCGGATGAGAGTAATGGAACAGGGCGTAAAGCGGGTGAGGGTAGAGGTTCGAGAGATTATCTTTGGAGAGCTTGACAAGGGCGTTGATCATGGCTTCCCCGTTTCCCCCGAAGGCGCACGAGAAACGGTCGGCCTCCCTTTCGAGCCTCCGGCTGAAACCGTTCATTACCGGGGCCGACAGAAAAGAGAGCATGCCGGCGAAAAAGCCCGCAATCACCGCCTTTGCGGGGAAGGTGGCGACGCGGATTGCGAACAGCGTGTCGAGCAGATGGCCCGACAACGCGTGGGAGGCGCAGAAAAAGAAGACGAGCGAAACGAAGGAGGTCAGGAGCAGCCCCTTGAGGAGATGGTGTCTCTTCCAGTGGCCTATCTCGTGGGCCAGCACCGCGAAGACCTCGTCGGGCGTCATGGTCTCGAGGAGCGTATCGAAAAGAACGATCCTTTTCGTCCTGCCGACACCCGTAAAATAGGCGTTCGTATGCCTGCTCCGCTTCGACTCGTCCATCTTGAGCACCCTGCTCACCTTGATGCCCGCTGTCGACGCGAGGACGATTATGGCTTCTTTCAGCGACCCGTCCTCCACCGGCGTAAACGTGTTGAACAGGGGTTCGATCACATACGGTGCGATATAGGTGATGAAAATGGTGAACGCGAGGAAGAAGCACCATACCCAGAACCACCAGAAACCGGGGCTCGCCTGTACCAGCGCGAGCCCGCCGCATGCCACCGCCGTGAGAATCAGCAGGGAAAGCACAACGCCTTTCAGGAAGTCGAGGAGCCAGACGAGGCACGTCATGGTGTTGAAGCCGTACTTCTGTTCTATGTGGAAGATGGAGTAGAGGGTGAAGGGCAGGGTGAGAAGCTCCCATGCCAGATAAAGCAGGATAAAAAACAGCCATCCCGAGACGACGAAGGGCAGGTTCATCGAGGCGGTCCACGAGTTATAGGTGTCGAGGATCCCGCCAAAGAGGAAGACGACGGCGGCGAGAGTCGAGAAGCCGGACGCGATCATGCCGAGGCGCGTCGTTTCGCCCAGATAGAGCTGCATCCGGTCGAGGAACTCCCGGCCGAGGACGGCAGCGAGCTCGGGCGCCGCGGCGTGCGCCCGGCGGCGCACGTAACCGAGGTTGAGGCAGTCGAGCACATATCTGAATGCCTGGAGACCGAGGTAGACACACAGGAGAACGACAAGGGCGGTCTTCATCGCGCTTAAGCAGCGGCCTCCTAATCGAATTCTATCCGGTAAAAGAGGTCCATCCCCGTTGCCGTTGCCCCTCCCACCATGCTTTGCACCTCCCAGCTCTTGGAGAGCTTGTAGCGGAGGGTGACCAGGTTTTCACCGGTCAGCAAGGAGCGGCCGACGCCCACATAGAATCCGGGTATGAGGTACCTGCCGTAACCGACGGCCGAGCTGGCCGTCGCTTCCTGGGGCATGGTCCCCGGCGGGCCTTCCATCCCCAGCCGACGCCTGGCCTCCGACGTCATAGTGGGCGTCGCCCCCCCCTGGAACACGTCGGAGGTGCCAGTGAAAAGGGACGACTGGCTTGAATCGGCCGTCGCAAGCCGGTGTCCCATGACAATATAGGCGAGCTTGTCGGCGTCGGTCATGGGGTGATTCGCATAGAGGGTGACCACCGGGTTCCGGGCGGTGCCCGACACCTCGACGCCCGCCGTGACGTCCTCCGTCTTCCTCACCGCGAGGATGTCGAGGGCCGGCTGCTCGATGGGTCCGTTGAAGATGATGTTCCCCCTTGTGATCGCTAGGCGGATCCCGTAGGCCTTGTAGCCCCCTTCGACCGCCTTGAGGGTTCCGTGGCCGTTAATCTTGTCGAGCGACGTCATGGTCACGTCGAGAGAGCCGGTCAGACGCGCATCGAAGCCGCTCGTCGCGATGTGGACCTTTTCACCGAGTATAACACGCACCGCTATGTCGAGATCAAGAGACGAAGGCCCCTTTTTTGTCTTCCCGGTCTCGATGACCACCACATCGGGACTTGCGCGGACGACGTTGTCTTCCACGCCATAAAGGGCCAACTGTGGAATGGTGATCTGCCCCCGTGCGGAAAAGAGCCTTGTGTCTCCATGGAAGGTGATGCCGGGGCTCGCATAGACGCGCAGGTCGGGCAGGTTGAGCGCCTGGAAGTTCTCGCCCTTCAGCGTGCCCTCGTAGCGGAGCTGCCCTTTTTGCAGGCGCGCATCGCCTGACGCCTCTATCCAGCCCCCGCCCGATTCGGCCCTGATCCGGCTGACGTGCAGGGTCTCTCCGGCGAGTGTCGCCTCGGCCCCGAGTCGCGAAAGGCGTATGCCTGCGCCCGGGAAGAAAGCGCCCGCATCCTTGAGGACGGCGCTCCCCGCAAGCTCCGGCGTCTCCCAGGTGCCGCTCCCCCGCACGTCTACGGTCATGATGCCTTTTGTCTCCTGCATGAGACCGGGCAGCACCGCGCTTATCAACCCCTGCTCCCGCACCTCACCGGAGAAGGCGAGGGCCAGCGGGCCGGAAGGGGTGAAGGCTGGGGGCAGACGCGCGGGCAGGGGCAGGGAGAAAGTCCCCTTTATGGTCCCGTACGTGGCAAGGCTCAGTCCGAGCTCGCCCCGCAAGGCGCCGCCGGCCCAGGTGAAGCGGGCCGATCCCTTTTGGATCGCCGCCCTGACGCTCCCGTTGGCCGCGGCCCATTCCATCTGCCCGCCCGTGATCTCGGACTTGCCCGTCATCGCGACAACGCCGCCGGGAAGGAGGTCGCCATCCACCTGTCCTTCGATGCGCCCCTTTACGATGAGCATCCTGGGGAGCAGCCCGTGGAGCAGGGCCATATCGACACCCTCCCAGGATGCGCGCAAGCTTGCCTTGGGCGGCAGCCGGAAATCGGGAGGACCGGCCGCCGTGATCGCGCCCGTCGCCTTTCCTCCTCCCTCCGTCGCCAGCGCCCATTGTGAGGCCAGTCCGCGCTCGTCCCAGGTCACCGTCG
Source organism: Syntrophaceae bacterium (assembly GCA_003165115.1). GTDB lineage: Bacteria > Desulfobacterota > Syntrophorhabdia > Syntrophorhabdales > WCHB1-27 > BOG-1155. Next base: position 4,934 of record PLSJ01000488.1, read on the forward strand.
CCTGTCCCTTCAAGGGCAGCAGAAGACCCTTTTCCCTGTACGTACCCTCGGCCACTACCTGCGCGTCGACTACCCGGCGGCCCCCGACCGGCAATTGCACTGTCGCCCTGCCCGTCAGAGTGCCTTCCGCCTTGCCCTTTCCCAGGAAAGGCTGGATGCGGGCCAGGGCAATCCGCTGCCACGCCGCGACGAGGGTGCCATGAAGCGGCGTGAAGAAAAGATCGACGTCCGCGCCGAAAGTCTCTCCCCGCTCACTCGCCATATTGAGGTGCCTCACCACGAGGCGGCCGGAGGAGACCGTGAGAGCGGCAGGTTCTCCGAGTTTCCAGGGTCCCCAGGGGTCGGACCCGTAAAAACGCGTGATGGCGCCCTGCCACTCCCTGTCGCGCAGACCGCCCCGGAGGACAAGATGGAGGTTCGCCTGCCCCCGCGAGAGACCGATGGAAGCGGTATGGCTGTCGCGCCTGCCCGAAACGTGCAGATCGAGCCTGTCCGCCTTCACCCACCCATGCGAGACGCCACGGGCCTCTATGTCCGCACCGATTTCACCCTGCGTGCCGCCGCCCAGTCGCGTCGCAAACACCAGGTGCTCGATGCGCGTATCCCCTATGCGGACACCGCCGCCCCTCCCCTCGACACTCCCTGTCGGTGCTCCCCCTTTCCAGCGGACCCAGCCGCCGCCGTCGAGGCGTCCCCCGGCGGCGGGGATAAGACCGGACAGGTCACTCACGGAGACATTGAAGGTCACCTTCTCCTGGAGCACCCCGGATGCGGTAATCGCGAACCCCTTGCCGTGAAGGTCGAGGCGGTCGAGCCTGAACAGGTCGGGCAAAAGCGCGACCCGCACCTTTCCCGCGAGGGGTCTCCCCCTCAGGGTGCTTTTGGGCAGGGAAGCACTGATGAGGCCGGAGAAAACACCGTCCGCCGATCTCGTCACGTCGGCGTCGGCGTCGACGTTGATCCGGCCGCTCCACTCGCGGCTCAGATATGCCGGGTCGAGGTCCCGGCCGCGCAGGTGGGAGACGAGGCGCAGGTGCTGCTTCCATCCTGCCTCGATGTCGCCCGCCACGCGCCCGCCAAGCCATCCGGCGCGAGTGACCGTCAGCGACAGGTGCTCGCCGTTGCCCGTAAAGAGTCCGGCCGCATTGCCTGCCTGCCACGGGTCCCCCTTGCCCTGCGCCGGCCTGCCTGCGAGGCTGAAGCTGCCTTTGTAGGCGCCGATGCCGCCGGCCGCCTCCACCTCGCCCGTTAGGCCGATGCCGCTTCCCGCCCCGGACCGACGGCGCGCGTCCCTCATCCGTATCCTGATGCGCAGCTGCGGCCCGCCTTCCGCGAAGAGCAGCCCGCCTTCCGCGGCCACGGACCCGGCTATTTGGGCATCGGTGAGGAGCACGTCCCTGAAAGTGATCTCGCGGGGAGAGACGGCCAGGTGTCCGGAAGTACCGATGCGCTCGCCCGAAGGCATCGTCGCCGCCAGCGATGCCCGCCCGGCCATCTCCTCACGGGCAATGGCGTGTGACGGACTTAGGTCGGCCGACACGTCCAGCCTGTCGATCCCACCGAGGCGACCGGGGAGTGCGAGTGCCAGGTCCGCCTTCAGGAGGGGTGCGAAAAAGCCTGCCTCGCACGCGCCCGTGCCCGACAGATAAGGACCGGCGAAGACGAGGTCGCCGACGGTCGCCATCCCGTGGTGCCAGGCGATGCGGCAGGACAACCGGTCCATGGAAAAGCGTGCCTGCCCGCTCCTGTCATAGCGCACGCCGCGTGCAGTGAAGCGTCCTATCGACCCCTGGAGACTCGCGGGAAGACCCGATATCCGCGGCCACTTCAGGCTGAGAGGCTCATTCGTCTCGGGGCGGCCATCGTTCACGACCACCTCGTCAAGGTCGAGCCGATCGATGGCGAGGAACCATGCGAGCAGCCTCGCCGGCCGCCAGGCGAGCCTCACCGTGCGGATGGAGATAGTCACCGGCCCCTGGGGCACGCGCACCTCGACCCCACGCAGCTCGAACGAATCGGCCAGCCGGCCCGACGTCGCGCCGACAGTGATCTTCACCCGGCTGATGCGGGAAAGAGAGTCAAGGAAGAGACCAAGGCCCTGGGGCGTGGAGAAAAGCCACCANNGCCGCGCCGACGGTGATCTTTACCTGTGCGACGCGGGAAAGGGCTGAAAGGCAAAGACCGAGGCCCGCGGGCGTGAAGAAGAACCACCAGGCGCAGGCGGTGAGGCCGCCGGCAAGAAGGAGGATAGCGACAGGCAGCCGCCTCCTCATAGGAAGATGCCCATGGTAAAGTGGATCCTTCTGGCAAGGTTCGGGCTGTTCAACTGCTGGGCGATGTCGAGCCTGAAGGGGCCTACCCTGGAATAGTAGTGGAGGCCGATACCCGCGCTCTGGACCAGCGACAGCCCGGNNGAAGCTGTCGAATGCGTTGCCTGCGTCGTAAAACCCCGCTACCCCCCAGTTTTCCCCCACTGCCCGCTCGACCTCGATGCTCCCGAAAAGCAGGTTCTTCCCGCCCACGACGTTCCCTGTCGCGTCCTTTGGTCCCAGGGCCTGGTACGAATACCCGCGGACGCTCCGGTCGCCGCCCGCGAAGAACCTGAGTGAAACGGGCACCTGGTCGAAGGCCTGCCGCTGAAGGCTGAAACCTCCCTGGCTCCGGAGCAGCAGCGTCAGGCGCTCGGGCAGGGGGATCAGCACGTCGGCTACCGGCAACGCCTGAACGATACCCGTGCTGGAGCCAAGGAACCTATCCGTGCCCCTCAGCTCGATGCCGTAGCGGTAGCCACTTTGCGGCCTTATGGCGTTATCGTAATATTGCGAGAAGAGCCTGACCCCCGGCATCACGAGAAAGGATGCGTCCGTCTGGCCCCCGATGGTGAACCTTTCCTCGATGAGCCTGACAAATGCGACCCCTTGTGTCGATGTGCCGAAGCCCCGTTCCCGGTCGAGCTCGATCATCGCTATATTGCTTTGATACGTCACGGGCGTTTCCCTCAGAAGACTCATGCGCAGGGCCGTGGAGTCCCTATAGCTTTCTCCGCTGGGCACGATGTAGGCCGCGCCGATCCCGTTGAGCACCTGTGAGACGTTCAAATCCGAGCGGAACTCGTGACCCTTTTCCATGAGGTTGAGGTCCTGGTATTGGACGAGGAATCGCGGTCCCGTGTCGGTCCCGTAGCCGCCCCCGGTCTTGATGCGCCGCTCGGAGGAAGGGTTAAGGTCGAAGGAGACGGGGATGGTATGGCCCTCTGCCTTGAGCTTGTCGGCCTGGACGAAGACTTCCTTGAAGCGGTCGGCGCTGTACAGGTTGCTTCTCGTCCGGGTCAGTTTTGCGGAGGAGAAGACATCACCCTCCCGGAAGGCGAGATAACGGCGGAAGAACGTGTCGGGATAACGGGAAGCGCCGGAAAACGTGACGGCGCCGAAGTAGTACCGCTCGCCGGTCCTGAGGGTCAGGTCGATGTCGGCAAATCCGGCCGACTTGTACACGTTGATGAGATGCTCGGTGAAATTGGCGTCGAGATACCCCAGTGAGCGCGCCCCGGTCTCCAGGTTCGTCTTGCCGTTCTCGTAGTCCTGCGCAAGCAGAGGGCTGCCTCTTTTGAGCGGGAAGGCGTCGGCGAGCTTAAGGAGCGGTCCGGCACCCGCGCCGGGCCCTTCCAGCCTTATCCCGACGGAGCGTACCAGCACGACCTTCCCGGGCGTTACCGAGACGCGCAGGAGATAGCCGTTCCCGGAAGGGGATGCGTCCACCCGGGTCTCGCTGGTGTAGTAGCCGAAGGGCTGAAGCCCTTCCTCCACCCGTGCCGGTATCTGTGTCCTGAACTCCTCGAAAAGCGTCTTGTCGATCCGCCCGTCGGGCGTCACCAGGCCGGGCGGAAGACGGAGAAAGGCACGCACGTTCTCCAGCGGTTTTCCCTTGAGTCCGTCGATGACCACGCGGACGCTTTCCGCCGGCCAAAGAAGGCCGGGCCGCGCACACAGCAGAAGCAGCAGAAAGAAGACGATCTTGACCACGCTTGACTGTCTCCGGGAAGTCCTCAAGCGATACCGCGGCTTTCGAAAACCCTTTGCTCCCGTTAAATATCGACACCCCTGAAAACCCCGTCAAGGCCAGTATAACTCCCTGAAAGACCCCTTGCACGCCGCGTCCGGGCTTATGACGTCCGGGCGATAATCGTTTTTCACGACGGCGGAAACGGTTTCATGGCAAAGGGGCCTCCCTTCTGCTATAATTTGGCATCACACAGTTAATTTCCATGCCCGGAAAGGGCCTCACTAAGCCGAAAAGGAGCGACCATGGATAACATCGATTTCGACTACTTCAAGAAAATGGACCTTCGGGTGGCACAGATCACGCAGTGCGAGGACATCGAGGGCGCGGACCGCCTCTACAAGCTCACCATCGACGTGGGAGAAGAGAGGCAGATCGTCGCGGGCATTAAATCTTACTACGGCAAAGAAGAACTGGTGGGCAAGCGCATCGTCATCGTGGCAAATCTCGAGCCGCGGACGCTCCGCGGCGTCAGTTCTCACGGCATGCTGCTCGCCGCTTCCAGCGAGGACAAGAGCGCGGTAGTGCTGATCACGCCGGACAAGGACATTCCGAACGGGAGCACCGTTTCATAAAGACAGGACCTCGGGTGTGCAAGGGGGCGAGCCTTGCTCTGCCGCACCCTTCTCGTCGGCCCGCTTTCCGCCCGGTCCACTCTTTACCGTTTTACGGCTGGTCCGGGTGATACTTGAAGGAGATGTTGAGCCTGACGCGGAACCCCGTTACCCGGCCATTATCGATGGTAACGTCCTGTTTCACCACCTCGGCTACCCTGAGGTCTTCGAGCTTACTTCCCGCCGTTTCGATGGCGACCTTGGCCGCATCTTCCCAGGAGACCGGGCTCGTCCCCACTATGTCGATGATCTTGTACACGCTTCCTTCCATCTTGTCCTCCCGTACAATTTTATGGTGAGCAATCCCGGCGACAACGCTTTACGAGAATATAAGCACGCAAAGAAACCATGTCAAATCGCTTCGCGAACGACGGTTGCGGAGCCGGGAAGGCCTTCCGTACGGGCGCCGGAACCAGGCATATCCTTTTGACGAACGGTTAGAAATGGACGCCCGGTGATTCGGCAGGGGGCGCCTCGGGCTGCGGGGCCGGTTGGCCTCCCGACGCTTGCTGCCCGGCCTGTCTCTGGGCATCGCCCCCGGCCTGGGCGTCCTGGGGCGTTTGAGCTTGAGGCGGCAGGGGCTGCCGGCCAGTCATGCCCGGACGCATAGAAACCGGGGGAGGCTCCGGCGCCATCTCGGGCGCATAGCTTCTCGGCTCGGGCGGGGCATCCGCGGGGGCGGCCGCATCCGCATGGGCGGTAAGCGCACCCTTCTGGATCTTTCCCATGAGGGTGAGCACGGGAAGCCGGTCCTTTCCCTGGTCGATCACCACGTAATTGTAGCCCCTCAGAATTTTCGCGAGCATTTCCGGTAGGGTCAGGTTTGAGAGATGAAGGGTAAGAGATTCGTTTCCGGCTACGCCCCCCTTTATGTTGAGGAGCTTTTTCTCTGCCATCATGCGCAGGAGCGCATTGAGCGGCTCGTTGTCGACGTTGACGCTGATCCCTGACTCCTTCGTCACGGTAAGGGCCGGTCCTTCCGCGCCCGCCATCGCGGGCGTTGCCGCCACACCCATGAGAAAAACGACGAGCAGGAGGAACCTGCGGATTTTGCATCGATGATTCATAGTATCCCCTTTAGGCACGACCCGCCTGCACATGAGTGAATTCAACCGGGATCCGGAAATGCGTTCGTTCTTGCCGTGCGAGCATTCTGTTGCGAGACCCGGCGTGTGCAGGACATAAGTATTAATACATTGAGCCACTGCCTGTCAAGTTCTCGTTCGCGTACGCACCGTCTCTATCGGCTGGCGCCCGCGTGGCCGACGCCGGCCTGTCCGGAGACGGAGCCGCCGATTGCCTCGATGGTCACGCCGTTCTGCGTGTCGCGCCCTCCCTCGGTGGCGCAGGAGCACAGGAGAAGGGCCGCTATAATGCAGAGACCGACAAGTACCTTCATAACCCCTCCCTTTGGATTACCCTGCGTAAATAAGTCCACGCGGGCGAAAGCGGCCTCGCCCGCACCGACTATATTCTCACAGACTACGGGTGAAAACGCCATAGTTTTCTCAGCTCATTACGGAGTCTTATGATCCCTGCCCCGACCCCCGCGAGGGTCACGTCCCTGTGCGCCTCCTTCATCGTGAAGAATATATGTCGCCGCTGCGGGTCTTCGCCACGGGGATGCAAGTTTTTTCAGGCCCCTGCGATCCGCGTAAAAACCCCGTGCCCGCCTTGACAACCCGTCAGGCTCCCAATAGATTGTGAATGAAGCACCGCGGGAGGCGAGAGTGGACTATACGATCAAGATAGGGGGCGAAGCCGGTCAGGGAATCCAGACCATCGGCAACGGCTTGGGGAAGGTCTTCGCGAGGGCGGGCTACCACGTGTTCATCCACCAGGATTACGAATCCCGCATCAGGGGGGGCCATAATTTTTTCCAGGTGCGCCTGTCGGATACACCTGTTGCCTGCTCGCGCAATGACGCCGACATCGTGGTCGCCCTCGACAGGCCGGGTATCGCCGAGAGCGAGGGCCGAATCTCCGAATCGGGCGTGGTCGTCTATGACCTCGCGATCCTGAAGCAGCACTTCGAGGGCCCCCGGTTCCTGGAGGTCCCCTTTGCCGAGTTGGCCACCAAGGACGGGGGCAGCGGCATCATGGCCAACACGGTCGCGACGGGGGCGGTCCTGGGCATGCTGGGCGTGGGCCTCGACATATTCAACGGGGTCATAGCGGAGTTCATGCAGAGTAAAGGAGCGAGGACGATCGAAGAGAACCAACGGGCGGCCGCCAGGGGATATGACTTCGCCCACGAGCACTGCACCATGTGCACGTATCGGCCGGCGCCCCCCGGTCCTCCCCGCATGCTGATCGACGGCAACGGGGGGTTAAGTCTCGGGGCGGTCCTGTCGGGGTGCACGTTTTACTCCGGATACCCGATGACGCCCTCGACGGGCATACTCCTCTTTATGACGGACAAATCGGAGAAATACGGGATAGCCGTCGAGCAGGCGGAGGATGAGATAGCGGCGATCAATATGGCCATAGGGGCCTCATATGCGGGGGCCAGGGCTATGACGGCCACCGCGGGCGGCGGGTTCGCCCTGATGGTGGAGGGTGTCTCTCTGGCCGCCATGACCGAAACTCCCGTGGTGGTGGTCGTGGGACAGCGCCCGGCGCCGGCCACGGGGCTGCCGACGAGGACCGAGCAGGGGGACCTGCTCTTCGTCCTCCACGCGGGCCACGGGGAATTCCCGAAAGTCCTCTTTGCGCCGGGCTCTCCCGAGCAGGCGCTCTTCCTGACCAACAAGGCTTTCGACCTGGCGGAGAAGTACCAGATACCCGCCTTTGTCCTCACGGACCAGTACCTCGCCGATTCACAATGGACCTACGAGGGGTTCGATCTCGGAAAGGCCGTCTACCGGGACTACCGGCTGCGGGGCAAGGCCCTGGAAGAGGCGACGGGTTACAAGAGGTACGCCTTCACCCCTTCCGGCGTCTCTCCTTCCGCGGTGCCCGGCTGCTCGAAAAACCTCGTGGTCGAGGATAGTGACGAACATGACGAGGAAGGGCACCTCACGGAGGATGCCGGCCTAAGGATAAGGATGGTGCACAAGAGGCTGTTCGACAAGCTTCCCGCGATCCGGAAAGAGATATCGCCGCCGGTGCTCTACGGTCACGACCGGCCCGAGACCGTTGTCGTCGGGTGGGGCAGCACCTACGGCGTGCTGAGGGAGGCGATCGACACCCTGTCGAGCCGGATGCCGATCGCCCTTCTCCACTTCAGCGAGGTCTACCCCTTCCCTCTCACCGACACGTTCGATTACCCGGCCCTGCTCCGGTCAGCCAAAAGGACCATCTGCGTCGAGAACAACGCGACGTCGCAGTTTGCACGGCTGATGAAGGCGGAAACGGGCTTCTCCTTCGGGGCGACCATCAATAAGTACGACGGCAGGCCGTACCTTTTGGAATCGATGTTGGGAGAACTGGATGCTCGCCTTAAGTGACTACGAAGGACGGGTGCCCGCATGGTGCCCTGGGTGCGGGAATTTCGGCATATTGCGGGCCTTCAAGCAGGCCGTTGCCGAGCTGGAGCTTGCGCCCCACCAGTTCGTGATAGTATCGGGGATAGGCCAGTCGGGGAAATTCCCCCATTATACGAAATGCAACACCTTTAACGGGCTCCACGGCAGGTCGCTGCCCGTCGCGACAGGTATCAGGCTGGTCAACGGGACCATGCCCGTGATCGCGGTCACGGGGGACGGCGACGGCTACGGCGAGGGCGGGAACCACCTGATCCATGCGATGCGGAGGAACATCGACGTGAAGATGTTCGTCCATGACAACCAGGTTTACGGTCTGACGAAGGGGCAGGCGTCGCCGACGACCATGCAGGGCATGAAGACGAATGCCCAGCCCCACGGCGCCCAGGCCGGGGCGCTCAACCCCCTCGCCCTCGCGGTCGCCCTCGATTGCAGCTTCGTGGCAAGGAGCTACGCGGGAGACCACGAACACCTGCTGCGCATGATGAAAGAAGCCATCACCCACAAAGGTTTCGCCCTGCTCGACATCTTTCAGCCCTGTGTGACGTTTAACCGCCTCAATACGTACCAGTGGTTCGCCAAGCGGGTCTACCACCTCGACCCGACCTACGATCCCACCGACAGGGCGGGGGCATTCGTGAAAGCACTCGAATTCGGCGAAAGGATACCCCTCGGCGTCATCTACCGCAACGACCGGCCCTTATTCGGGGTCAGGCCCGCGCCCGCAGATGACGCGACCGCCTGCGCGAAGCCTTTCGACCCGACCCGTCTCCAGGAGATCATGAAAGAATTTTATTGAGGGGCCTGTTTTTAGGGTCCTTCGCAAAACCCCTTACCCCTTGCCTTATGCTCCCTGACTTCCTTAAGGCACGCTCCCTCCCCTTTTAAGGCCCCGCCGACCATAACAAAAGGCCGGACAAACAAAGGGAGGCGGGGGTGGTTTGCCCCGATAAACCGAAGATTAAGGATTGACAAAAGCTCCCTATTTGGGATAAAAGTAGTATGTGAACTTTTTCATAAACGAAAGGAGCGAGCCATGAGAGAGGTCGTGATTGTTTCTGCAGCACGCACTGCTGTCGGTCAGTTCGGACAGAGCCTGAAGGACGTACCCGTAGTGAAGCTGGGGGGATTGGTTATTAAGGAAGCGATCAAGAGAGCGGGATTGAGGCCGTCGAGGACAAAGGACAGGGAGTTCGCCCCCGAGATCTTCGGTGGGAAGCTGGAGACGGACCTCGAGGCGAAGTACTACGACTTCGATAGTTCCCTGAAAGAGGTTGCCCTTGATGAAGTGATCATGGGGAACGTGCTCCAGGCCGGCCAGGGGCAAAACACCGGCAGACAGGCGGCCATATACGGCGGCGTGCCGAAAGAGACGACCGCCTTTACCGTCAACAAGGTCTGTGCATCGGGCCTGCGGGCCATCGTATGCGGGGCCCAGGCCATCATGACCGGTGATGCCGACGTCATCGTGGCGGGCGGCATGGAGAATATGAGCCAGGCGCCGTTTACGCTGCCTGCCTTAAGGTTCGGCGCCCGCATGTTCAACACGGAAGCCGTCGACCTCATGGTCATGGATGGCGTGTGGGAGATTTTTTACGGCTACCACATGGGCCTGACGGCGGAGAATATCGCGGAGAAATTCGGTATCTCCCGTGAGGAGCAGGACATGTTCGGCCTGGTGAGCCACCAGAGGGCGCGTCAGGCGATCAAGGAAGGATGGCTCAAGCCGGAGATCGTGCCGGTCCTCATTCCTCAGAGGAAGGGAGACCCCCTCGTCTTCGACACGGACGAGCGGCCCATGGACACCTCGATGGAGAAGATGGGGAAACTCGGGACCGCCTTCAAGAAGAACGGCACCGTCACGGCGGGGAA
>PLSJ01000252.1 GCA_003165115.1 Syntrophaceae bacterium
CGCCTCTCTTATTCCGTGGATGATCCTTTTCAGCCTGTCCCCACGGACCGTCAGTCCGAGGTGCACGTCGGATATCTGCACGATTCTCAAGGGGCTGGCATGGACGGGGATCTTCGGCGTGGCGATCACAATAGTCTCGACCCGCACCGCCCCGGCCTCAAACGAGCCATAGAGGCAGATAGCGGCAGCGCCCGCGAAGGCGAGCAGGAAGCATGACCGTGCGGAAAGCACGAGNNGCCAGGTAAACCGAGAGGCGGTAGGCGTCCGTCACCAGCAGAGCACAGAAGAGAAGAAAGAGCAGGGCCATCCAGCTATATCCCACATAGGCCATGACGCGGGCGAGGAGCCCGAAGCCGGCATTTTCCAAAAGATGTATGGCTACGGGTGCGGCTATCATAACGACCATGAAGAGGGCGAGAGGTATGACAACGGCGGGACCGAAGCCCAGGGCCGTCTTCGCCCTCATGAGAAGGTAGAAATGGAGCAGACTGTAGATAAAGAAGAAAATGGTGAGAAAAAGACCCATGACACATATTATGGGCCGCAACGCACCTCATTGCCAAGGATTTGATCGCTTTTCTCCACTTTTACGGCGCCCGTGCTGCTCTGGAGAGCACTTTTCTCTTGTGAAGACGCCACAACCGTCTTATATTTAGAGACAAACCCTTGGAGTTACAATGCCGACACCTGTAAGGATCACGGTGGGGGACGTACCGGTCGAAGCGGAATTCTTCGATACGGCTTGCGCGAAGCAGGTCGTCGACGCACTTCCGCTGGAGACGCGCCCGGAACCGTGGGGAGATGAATTCTACTTCGAGGTCCCCGTGTCGTGCCCTCTCGACGAAACAGCCACGTCCCGCGTGGCAGTCGGTGATATCGGCTATTGGCCGCCCGGTTCAGCGCTCGCCCTTTTTTTTGGTCCGACACCCTTAAGCCGGGGACCCGAGCCTGTGCCCGCAAGTGAGGTGAATCTGATAGGTCGCATCACGAGCGACCCGGCAGCGCTGAGAAGGGCGAAAGGCGCGGCGCTTATCACGATCGAAAGGGTTGCCCGTTGAAAGAGAAGATCGTCTCAAGCGGTATACATTAAGGAGACGCTGACGGTGCGGATGTCCGCCTGTAGACGGCGGGTGCCCGCACTGGTGTTTACGGACGACGACAAGGGTTAGGCGAACCGAGCAGGACAAAAAAGCGACCGGGAGGGGGGTGATAAGAGAATGGCAAAGACGACACCGAAGGCAAAAACAGCGCCGGCAAAGGCCGCAAAACCGGCAGAGTCGAAGGGCATGAAGGAAGCAGCGAAACCGGCGAAGAAGGCAGCCACAAAAACAGCAGCGAAACCGGCGGCAAAGGCGGCAGCGGCACCAGCGAAACCCGCCGCAAAAACGGCGAAAGCACCGTCGAAGACCGCCAAGTCCAGAACGGCCAGGGCAGGCAAAGGGGACCGGCTTTCCTGCGAAGTCTGCGGGCTTGTTGTGTCAGTCGATGAAACCTGCGGTTGCGCAGAGGCATGTGATATCATCTGCTGCGGACAGCAGATGCAGCCCAGGAAGTAAGTTTTCGGAATCGGTTCGCCTAATTTTTCTTTTTTGTTTCCGGACGTCCCTTCGAGCCGCGTGGTGAGGCTCAAAGGTGAGGGATAACGGAAAGAGGGTATACATGAGCGATAACCAGCTTATCACAGGTGTTGAGAGCCTTCTTGTGATCATCGACATGCAGGAAAGGCTCGTGCCCGCAATGGCCGAAGCCGAGAGACTCACGGCGAATATGAAACGCCTCCTTGGCCTCGCGGCGGTCATAGGTCTTCCCGTGATCGTCACGGAGCAGGAAAAGCTGGGCCCGACGGTAAGAGAGATCGGCGAGAAAGTCGCCTCTCCAAAGCCCATCTCAAAAAGCACTTTCGACTGCTTCCTGACCGAGGCATTTGCCGCGCGCGTCGAAGAGACGGCGCGGAACACCCTGATCATCGCCGGCATCGAGGCGCACATCTGCGTGGCTCAGACCGCCCTCTCCGGCCATCCCCGATTCCGTATCCACGTCGTCGCCGACGCCGTGGCTTCCCGCTCACCCGCTAACGTCTCCGTGGCCCTCGACCGGATGCGGGCGGCCGGCATCACCATCACCTCCACGGAGATGGTGATCTACGAGCTGCTTCGGAAAGCGGGTACCGCGGAATTCAAGGCAATGCTTCCCCTCATCAAGTGATACCGTCACGTCGCGGAAAAGGCCCGGTCGAGCACCCGTGAGACGTGCAGGCGCTCCCGCTCGCACCGTGCCGTATAAGCCTTCAGGTCAAGGACGACCACGGTAATGTTGTCCATGCTTCCCCGTTCCGTGGCCCTGGTTTGGAGCCGGTTTGCCGCCTCGCCCGGTCCCGCCGCGTTCCGCGCGATAGCCACCGCTTCTTCCGAGGTGAGCACATCCCAAAGCCCGTCGCAGGCAATGATCGCCAGATCGTTTCCCCTGCCGAGAACCCCTTCGGCTATCCTGGGCTCGGCCGTCAGATAGGGCTTGAGGGGGGCATCCCCAAGAGAGCGGCTCATGGAAAGCAATCCCTGCACCCGCGGCACGTCATAGGATACGACCCTGCCGCCTAGGCCCTCGATCCTTGCCCTTTCGGCAGGGAGATCGGGCTTGTGGTCGACGGTGAGATTGAGAACCCCGGCTCCATCCCCGATTACGATCCGGACGTCGCCGGCATTTGCCGCAAGGAACCTGCCTTCACGCAGATAGAGCGTGCCCACCGCGGTCCCGCTTGTGGTCCGGGCGACGATATACCGGTCCGTCGCCAGATACGCGTCCCGTAAGTCCTCGGGGGTAAACCCTCTCCCGGCTGTCTTCCCGCAGGCCGCGCCTTCTCCGTGCAGGAAGCAGGGCGTGAGCATTTCAGCGGCAATCGCCGCGGCGAGCGAGCCTGAATGCCCGTCGCAGACTTCGGCGCTGAAGACCCCGCACCCCTCGTCGTCCCGCACCGCATGGGCATCCTCCATTTCGCTGCGAAAGCCGATGGTCTCCGCCATGCCGTAGGGGATGTCCATCATTCCCTTCCCTCGTGTCACGCGAACGTGTCTTGCTTCTCCATCTATTTTAGTACCCGGACCGGCAGAGGTCACGGCCCACCTCCCCTCGGGAGCCCCTAAACTTTGAAGCTCTGAACGGCTGTCTCCAGATTCCTTGCGAGTCCCGACAGACCGTTGGCTGCTCCCGATATTTCCTCGGAGGAAGAGAAAGTCTCTTTCGTCACGTCCGAGATGTGGTTTATGTCTCTGCTGATCTCCTCCGTGGTGGCACTCATTTCCTCGATGGCGCTCGCTATCTGGTGGACCTCATTATAGAGGCTGTCGATGCTCGAAATGATGTGGTCCAGGGCGGCCGACGCCTGCGAGGAATACTCGACCCCCGTAACCACTTTGCCTTTCGCCCTGTCCATGGATTCAACCGTTTTTTGCACGCCGACCCTGATGGTGTTTATCATGTCGCCTATCTCCGTGGTGGAGGAAGACGTCCGCTCGGCCAATTTCTTCACCTCATCGGCCACCACGGCGAATCCCCTTCCATGCTCCCCCGCCCTCGCCGCTTCGATGGCGGCGTTAAGGGCAAGGAGGTTGGTCTGGTCGGCAATCTCGGTGATTGCCACCACAATATCGCCTATCTTTTCGGATTCTTTACCCAACTCCCTCACGAACCCCATCGCCGTCTCCACGGTCTCGGCAATAATGTTCACTTCCTTTATGGCCTTGTCCACCACTTCCTGCCCGCCCTTGGCCACCTTAACCGCGCCACTGGCGGATTCTGCGACGGCGGCGGAATTCCTGGCTATGTCTTCAGAAGCCTGGCTCATCTCCGTGGAACCCGTTGCCACCTGCGATGCCCGTTCGACCTGTTCCGTGGCACCTTTCGACAATTGCTCCGCGGACACGCTCAACTGGGCGCTCGCCGATGCCACACTCGTGGAAGAGGAGGTAACCTCCTTGAGGATATGGCCGAGGTTCGAGCTCATGGCCTGCATCGACGTGGCGAAGATCCCCATCTCGTCCTTCCTGTTCAAGGCATGCGCGGACACAGCCACGGAAAAGTCTCCCTTGGCCATCAGGTCTATGTGAGCGGAAGAGCGGCTGATGGGTATCGTGATGCTGCGGGTGATGGCACGCGACAAGGATATGCCTATCAAGAGCGTCACGACGCCGAGCGCCACGAAGACGACGCGGAACGTCAAGGAACGGCTCTTTGCCTCCTCGCAGCGGTACTGAAGACGCCCCTCGTTGTAACCGACTATATCGTCGGCGGCCTTGTTATAGCCCCCCGCGAATTCGATCATCTCCCCATATCTGTTTGCCGCCTCCCTGACGTTTCCTCCCAGGGCAAGCTCGATGACGCTATCGCTTACTTTCCTGCCTTTCGTGACATTTTCTTTGAGGTGTGTGATGAGCTGCTTTCCCTCCGGGTTGATCTCGATCGATTCCAGCGTATCGACAGAGTTTTTGTACGCTGCCCTCTTCTCGTCGACTTTTTCCTTTGCCTCTTTCCGGGCAGCACTGTCCTGGGTAGTAACGATCTTTCCCACGAGATAGGTGATGTCCGCGAGGCTCGCCCTCGCGATGTTCGCTTGCTTTATTTTGGCGTTGTTCACTTTCACCACCCGCTCGAAGGTCCCGTCCATGAAATTCAGATATAACAGCCCCGCAACGACAACTATCATGGTCAGGGACAGAATGATGCCGAATCCGATTGCAAGCCTGCGTCCTATCCTCACATCCGTAAATAGCCTCATGGTCAGCTCCTTTGATAGTTTGATAAATGAGAACGAAAAAAGATGAGTAACGCGGTGGTCATGACCGGCACACAAACCGGTTGGCTCACCGGATAGAAGTTCTTGGTCTTCCGCATCCGGAAAATCTCCTCACTGCTTTTTCGACGGGCATGATGCGATCACAAGGTGTGTTCTTAAGTTATCAGCCCGAAGGCCTTTTTGCTTTACCTCTTCGCAGCTAGGACTATTCCTAGCGCCTGCATGATGTGAACGAGCAAAAAACGGGATATGCCTCAATGCCATTACATCCGAGAGCGTTCCATGCCTTCGGGGATACAGGGAATTTCCTGTGGTCCTTTTGATGTTTTGCTTTGAGAAAAGAGGCTGCGTAACGTATAATTATGACAAATAACATCGAGGAAAAAGGGTAGCGGCCAGGCCGTCTTCCGCTCCTATCCGAACATCACCGTGAGATACAAGAGAATTATGGCGAAGAGAGCCATGCAGAAATGCGCATCCAGGAAATCACTATATGAGCGGATATGACACCTCATGGAGCGGCCGTGGTCTGGAATGGGACATGGCTCTTGACGCAACGTCAGTCCTGATCTCCGTTCACGACTCCGAGTATAACCTCTTGAGGATAAACGCGGCCTTTGCCGCCCTGTTGAAAAAGACACAGCAGGAAATCGTCGGCCGCAAGTGTTACGAGGTTATGCACGGAACGTCGGAACCGCCGGTGCATTGCCCGCATACAAGGGCGCTGAACGAAGGAAGTCATCAGAAAGCGGAATTCTTTGAGCCCCATCTCGGCCTCATGCTGCAGGTATCCGTCTCCCCTATCTTTGGCGCCGACGGGCGGCTCATTGCCTCGATCCATATCGCCAAAGACATGGCCCTGACACCGCCGTTGCAGGATGACGTCGCGACACAAGCCCTTACGGGGAGGCAAAAGCAGATATTAAGTCTCTTCTGCAGTGGCAGGGTGGCAAAAGAAATAGCCTTTCAACTGAAGATTTCCCCGAAGACCGTCGAATATCACAAGTATCGGATGATGAAGAAGTTCCCCGTCCGGTCTCTCTCCGAATTGATCACACGCGTCCTGACCCGTCATCCCTCCGCGATTCAGTAGCGGGCAAAGACCGGACTGAGCCTGGGGGCGGTTTTGCGGGAGACGACCCGGGACATTGGATACAAACGGATAATCGAGAGAGCGCGCAAACGCCCGTCCACAAAAGGTTTGACGGTTCCCGATGTCCTATGATATTCTATATGGCAGTTCGGCTTGGCTTCGCAAATCCAACCAGATCTCACCCAGGAGGTTTCCATGCCAACGATATATGAGATATTCGCGCGGGAAGTGCTTGACAGCAGAGGGAATCCTACGGTGGAGGCGGAGGTGGTACTCGAGAGCGGCGTCACGGCCCGCGCGATGGTGCCATCGGGTGCGTCGACGGGCGAGAGGGAGGCCCTCGAGCTGAGGGACGGGGACAAGACGAGATACCAGGGCAAGGGCACGCTTACGGCGGTGAAGAACATAAACGAGATCATCGCGCCCAAACTGGAAGGGGTCGATGTCATGCAACAGGGCGTCATCGATAACACGATGATAGAGCTCGACGGAACAGAAAATAAGGCCAACCTCGGGGCAAACGCGATCCTTGCCGTTTCCATGGCGGTCGCCAGGGCCGCGGCGGACTTCGAGGACCTGCCCCTGTACCGCTACATCGGAGGCGTCCGGGCCCGTGAGCTGCCGGTGCCCATGATGAACGTGATCAACGGCGGGGCCCATGCGCAGAACCCCCTCGACATCCAGGAATTTATGATCGTCCCTACCGGCGCGAACAGCTTCAAGGAGGCCCTGAGGATGGGCGTGGAGGTCTTTCACGTGCTCAAGGGCGTCCTCAAAGAAAAAGGCCTTGCCTCGGGCGTAGGTGACGAGGGCGGGTTTGCGCCGCAGATATCGTCCACCAGACAGGCAATCGAGATGCTCGTGCTCTCCATAGAAAAGGCAGGGTACAAGCCGGGTGAAGAGATCAGCCTTGCCCTCGACTCTGCGGCAAGCGAGCTCTATAAGGACGGCGTCTACCGGATAGAGGGGAACGCGTGGAACTCTGAAGAACTGGTGGCTTTCTACGAGTCGCTCATCAAGGATTATCCCATCGTTTCCATCGAAGACGGCTTTTCGGAGGGCGACTGGGACGGGTGGAAGCTCTTCACGCAGCGATGCGCAAAAAAGATCCAGATCGTGGCCGACGACATCTTTGTCACCAACCCCAAAATACTGACAGAGGGGATAAAACAGGGTATCGCCAACTCCGTCCTCATCAAGCTGAACCAGATCGGGACCGTCACCGAAACACTGACAACCATCGAGATCGCGAAGAGGGCAGGCTACACGTGTGTGATTTCCCACAGATCTGGCGAGACGGAGGATTCCTTCATCGCCGATCTGGTCGTTGCGGTAAATGCCGGTCAAATCAAGACGGGCTCCGCGTCGAGGTCCGAGAGGATCGCAAAATACAACCAGCTCATGAGGATAGAGGAAGAACTCGGGGAGATGGCCCTATTTGGCGGAAAGAGCGTGTTTTATAGCGTGAAATGAAGATGGACCTGAAGTACGGAAAAGATGTCGTATCTTTCGAGCCGCCAAAGGCATGGACCGTTTCTCTCGTCGACCATGGGCATCCCCTTCCGCGCCCCTTCGGAGAGACCCTTGTCGCGTCGTGCGCGGCGCCCTATGGCTCATCCTCCCTTGAGGACTGGATCGCCGGGAAAGACGTGCTCGTCATAGTCTCCGACGTGACGAGGTATACGGGGGCCGACCTGCTTCTCCCCGAGCTGCAGCGGACGTTCTTCCATCGGGCGCGGCGTGTGCGGATTCTCTTTGCCCTCGGCAACCACCGCAAGCATACGGAGGCCGAGCAAAGGGCCCTCGTCTCGGATGAAGTCTACGAGACCATACCGTGCGTCGACCATGACTGTTTCGATGAACATGCCCTGTCACCGCTCGGCGTCACCCCGAGCGGTCTGAACGTGGCGCTCAACACCATGATAGCAGAGTCGGATGCGACGATCGTGACAGGGACGATCAGCTTCCACTACCTCGCCGGCTTTGGTGGGGGCAGGAAATGCATCATACCCGGCATCAGTGCGTACCAGACCATTCTCGATGCCCACAAGAGGGTTTTCAACAGGGACAAACCGGGTAAGCACGTGCGCGCCCAGACAGGGGTCCTTGAGGGCAACCCGATGCACGAAGCCATTATGGAGGGCATCTCCCTTATCAAAAAGCCCCTCTTTCTCATCAATACCATCTTCGATGACAAGAAGCGCCTTCTCAACATCTTCTCGGGAGACATAAAACAATCCCATGAGGCGGGCTGTGCCTGGTACCACGCGCATTTCTCCACCACGGTCCCGGAAAAGGCAGACGTCGCGGTGGTGAGCGTGGGCGGCTACCCCAAGGACATAGACTTTATTCAGAGCCATAAAGCTCTCGAGCATGCCCGGCACGCGGTGAAGGCCGGGGGCACGATTATATTGCTTGGAAAATGCGAGGACGGCTTGGGGAACAGGTATTTCCTGCCCTGGTTCGATTACCCGTCGAGCGAAGCGATGGAGCCTCACGTAAGGGAGGCCGACAAAGTCTACGCCCAGACGGCGTATTCAACCCGCCTCAAGGCCGAGCGGTATCATATCGTCCTTGTATCGGACCTTGAAGACGATCAGGTGAAAAAGATGGGAATGGAGCCGCGAAGCACACTCAACGAGGCGCTCGCGTCCCTTCCCCGGGGCAGGGAGATGCTCTGCCATCTCATACCGGAAGGATCGAAAACGCTGGTAAGGGAAACGTCAGGAGTACAGGGAGCGCGAACGTGGAATGCACCGAAGAGAAGAACATGACGGCATGTACCTGCACGTATACGTGCGAGAGAAAGGGGAAATGCTGCGCCTGCGTTGCCTATCACAGGGATAGGCTGGAGGTGCCCGGCTGTTTCTTCTCGAAAGCTGGGGAAAAGACGTACAACCGCTCGATGCGGAAGCTTCTCGACGACCGCGGGTAGGTTTTCGGGGGACGTTCCTTTCTCCCATGCGTCTTGCCGGCGGCCGGCTCATTGAGGGAAGTATCCCGGACTGCGCGGGCAAAAACAGAAAATTCGATAATGAAAGCGAAAAGGNNAATGGCCAAAAACGCCGTGCATATCACCGACTTGACACTGAGGGACGGGCACCAATCGCTCTTTGCCACGAGGATGACCACAGCCGACATGCTGCCCATCGCGGAAAAGATGGACGGCATCGGCTTCTATGCGATGGAGATATGGGGTGGGGCGACCTTCGACGTCACGACGCGGTTCCTCAATGAGGACCCCTGGGACAGGGTGCGCGCCCTGAGAGAGAAGATGCCGAAAACGCCGTTC
>PLSJ01000256.1 GCA_003165115.1 Syntrophaceae bacterium
GCAACATGTTCAGCATGGCCGGCGCATCGATCTTCCTTCCCTTCCTTCCCATGCTGCCGGTACAGATCCTCCTCAATAACCTCCTCTACGACGTGTCCGAAATCCCGATACCCCTGGACACCGTCGATGAAGAATACCTCGTTCGCCCGCGCCACTGGAATATGCGGCTCATCCGCAACTTCATGCTCACCGTGGGCCCCGTCAGCTCGGTTTTTGATTTCCTCACCTTTTACATCATGCTGCGGGTTTTCCATGCCGGTGAAGCACTCTTTCACACCGGCTGGTTCATCGAATCGATGGCCACGCAGGTGCTCGTGATTTTCGTCATCCGAACCAGGAGAAGTCCTCTGAAGAGTCGCCCTAACCTATGGCTTGCAATCGGCTGCTTCATTATAGTGGCGACCGCGGTTCTCCTGCCCCTGACCCCGCTCGCCGCCTATCTGGGCTTTGTGGCGCCTCCCCTTTTGTTCTTCTTCCTTCTCGCCGCTATGGTCCTGGTTTATCTCTTCTCGGTGGAGGGAGTGAAACACCTCTTCTATCGGTATTTTGCGGGAACCGACACCGGTGTCCGGTCCTGAAGGCTCTAGAAAATATCCCCAAAAGGTAACAAAGAGCAACCGATCCGTGCCGAAAAAGGGTAAAAGGAGGGCAAAATGCGGAAAACGATGACAAACAAGAGACGTCTTTCTTTGTCTTGATATGGGACGCGTCGGCTGCTGCGTGTGGCTCGGCCGTTGTGCTATAATAGAGCCGGAAACGAGAGCATGCACGAGCTGGGCCTTACGCAAAATATTATAGATATGGCCGTGAGCGAGGCGCGGGACCGGAAGGTAACGGGGATCAATCTGGTCATCGGGGAGCTTTCGGGCGTCGTCGAGGAGTCGATCAGGTTTTGCTTCGACGTGGTCTCGAAGGATACCCCTGCCGCGGGCGCCCGCCTTTGCGTGACAAAGGTGGCCGCCGTGATACGATGCGCCTCGTGCTCTTCTACGTTCGGCCTGGAGAGGGAGGGCCTTTGCCCCGAGTGCGGGAAGCGCGGCGGGGAAGTGACGGCCGGGAGGGAATTCTATCTGGAAAGCATAGAGGTGGAGGATTAGACGACGAAGATCGATGTGGTGAAGGACATCCTGAACGCCAACGAACAGATGGCTGCGGAGAACAAGCTTCTCTTCGAGAAGCGGGACATCATCGCCATTAATATCATGGCGTCGCCGGGCGCGGGCAAGACGAGCCTCATCTTAAGGACCATAGAAGGGCTGGGCGAGCCGATAGCGGTCATCGAGGGAGACATAGCCTCCACGTTCGACGCGGAAAAAGTGGGTGAAAAACACGTGCCCGTCGTCCAGATTAACACGGGAGGGGCCTGCCATCTCGATGCGGCCATGATAAAGACGTCGCTCGAAAAGCTCTCTATCGACAAGGCGAAGTACCTGTTCATCGAGAACGTGGGGAACCTGGTCTGTCCGGCCCAGTTCGCGCTGGGGGAGAAGGTGAGGGTGCTCGTCGCGTCGGTGTCGGAGGGCGACGACAAGCCCTTCAAGTATCCCGGCATGTTCAGCACCGTTCAGGCGGTCGTGCTCAACAAGATGGACATCCTGCCCTACATCGATTTTAACGTGGCCCGCTTCATGGAAGGCGTCCGCGCGGTCAATCGGGAAGCCCCTGTTTTTCAGGTCTCGTGCCGTACGAACGAGGGGATGGGAGAATGGATAGACTGGCTGAAAAAGATCGGGTCGTGAAACGCCTCATCGCTCATGGTGTCGTTCAAGAGGGTCGGCCTCGCGCCGTTCAATCCGCGGAGGAAGCCTTCTTGAGGATTTCCGCCGTACCGGAGCGATGGCACTCCACGGCGCGTTCCAGCGGCGATTTCCCCCCGCTGTCCACGATGGACGGATCGGCCCCCCGGCCCAGCAGTATTTCGACCATTTCTTCAAACCCCGCGGCGGCGGCGATCATGAGAGGCGTCCTGCCGTCGCCATGGGTCCGGACGTTGATTGCGGCGCCGTGGCCCAGCAGGCACAGGACGAGCCTGACATCGTTTCGAACGGCCGCTATATGCACGGGCGCGACGCCGCGGCGGTCGGTGAGGTTGGGATTGGCGCCCGCATCGAGGAGATATTCGGTGACCCTGAATTTCCCGTCACGTATGCCATAGATGAGGGCCGTGTCGTTGTTTACGGTGTCTCGCGCGTCAATTTTCGCGCCATGGCTTACCAGGATCATCGCCGCTTCAACGTTATCGTTGGAAGCGGCCACATGAAGCGCGGGGACGTGCTCGCCATGGATATTCGGGTCCGTGCCCGCTTCGAGGAGTATGCGTAATATATCTGGGTGGTTATAGCAAACCGCGCTGTTGAGGGCCGAGTCATCCTGAAGATAAGCCCGGTGATCGGCGGTCTCCACGTATCTGCGCACGCAATCGACGTCCCCGTCCTTGCACGCACCAAGGAATTTCCAACGGGGTATGGGGTCGGAGTGACCGGCTATAGGCATGGTCGCATTTTACCCCATCCCGTAATCGAAGGGCAATCTTTTTCGGTACTGCGAAGGGCAGGGGAGGAGGAGTCTTTTCAGTCGATGCCGTACTCCGCCCACCGGCGCTTCACTTTATCGACAATGTGCTCCGACAGCTTGATCTCCGTCGGCTTGTCCTTCCATTCGAAAGGTATGGTCGCGTTCAAAATGATCCGCGACGTGAGGAGCTTGTCGCCTGTTGGGTCGAGAGCGGGATCGAGGGGCGTGGACCTCCCCCGGTTGAGGATCTGGGTGCCGCGGGCCGGATTGAACCGGGTGCCGAGGGCCCACCAGACGCGGGGCAGATCGTCCGCGGCGATATCGTGATCGACGATAATTATGCCCTTACAGCAGTAGGAAGCGGTATTGGTCGCCACGATCGCCGCGCCCACCTGTTCGGCGTGACCGGGATACATCTGCTCGACGGAGACTATCGCCCAGAAACGGCCCGTTGCCTCCGGCGTCATATAGACGGACTTGATGCCGGGGATCTGCATCCTGCCGAGCTCGACCCACAACATCGCGTTTTGCATGAAGGAGAGGAGGATATGGTTGTCGGTGACGGGTTTCCCGGCGCTCGTCTCCCAGAGGACCGGATCGTTCCTGTGGTAAATCTGCTTCACCTGGAGGGCGGGCTTGAGGATCGGCCTGATCAGCTCGTCCGTGTAATAGCCCGTGAATTCTCCGAACGGACCTTCCGGCCGCAAGTCTTCGGGATCTATCTCCCCTTCAAGGACGATCTCGGCGGATGCGGGAATCGGCAGCCCGGTCAGCTTGCCCCTCACGATATCGACCGGCTCGCCGCGCACGGCCCCCGCCACCTCGTACTCGCTCGTCTTGGCCACGTTGGCGCTTCCCGCGAGGAGGAGCAGGGGGTCGCCCCCGATAACGGCGCATGCGGGCATCTTCCTGCCTGCTTTCCGGTACTTCTGCATGATCCTGTCGCCCCTCTTTCCTTTCAGAATCTGCACGCCGACCGTTTTGCCGTCCAGGACCTGCATGCGGTACGTGCCGAGGTTGGTCTCACCGGTCTCGGGGTCTTCGACGACCAGAAAGACCGTCGTGCCGAAGTAGCGGCCGCCATCCAGCTCGTAAAACCGCGGTGAGGGGAACATGTTGATATCGACGCCGTCCCCGCTCAGGATATTTTCGAAAATCGGCCCGTCTTCGTGCTCCTTCGGCTCGATCAGTTTCCTATCGGCGAGCTTCATCCATTCCTGCGTGAGCTGCACCATGGACAGACGCGGGTCCTTCCCGAGAAGCAGGCAAAGTCTCTGGCGGGTCGCGAAGGCCCCGGTGAAGACCGGGCTCGCATACCCCTTTACATTTTCAAACAACAGCGCGGGTCCACCTCGCTCTTCGACGGCCTTCGATACATGCGAAAGCTCCAGGTCCCAGTCGACCTCGGCACGGATCCTCTTCAACTGCCCCTCTTTCTCGCAAATCCCTATGAAGTCCCTCAGGTCCATACGGCTCCTTTATCACACAGCGTTGGCGAATTTTCGATCCATCTGCCTTTTTCGAAGTTTCACCTACATTGGTACCACCAGTGACGCGCCATTGCAAGAAATACTTTAAGTCATGCGGTACGTATTTCCGACCACGCGGCGCCGGCACGGTAATGAAACCCGCGGCCGGACGAATTATATTTATGTTCGGTCTTGATTTCGTTTTTCGGGGGGAAGACGGATGACGCGGCGAGAATTCTGCATAGCCCTCATCGCAACGGCTTTTTCGGCCGCGGCGGGGACGAGCGGCGTGGACGGCCTCGCTCTCGCGCAAGACCGCGAGAGCGAGGCCATTTCATTCAGCCGTGAATGGCTGAGGGCGAAGGCCCGCTCTCTTTCGGAAAGGCCCTACGTGCCGCCCGACGAGAAGTTGCCCGCCTGGGTGCCTGTCGATTGGGATAATTATCAGGCGATCCGCTTCCGCCGGGAGCGGTCGCTCTGGGCCGCCGGAGACGCCCCTTTCCAGGTGCGCTTCTTCCATCTCGGTCTCTACTACAAGAGGCCGGTGCGGCTGCACGAGGTGTCTGCCGGCCTTGCCCGACCCATTCGCTACGTCCCCGGCATGTTTCGGTTCCCTCCCGGCATCGCGGGCCATCGCGGCGGGGAACCGGCCGGGTTCGCCGGATTCAGGGTCCATCCTAAGGAGAATGTCGATCTTGACGAGGTCGCCTTTCTCGGGGCGAGCTATTTCCGGGCGACGGGCGGGGAGAAGCAATACGGACTTTCGGCGCGGGGCCTTGCGATAGATACGGGGCTGGCCCGGCCGGAGGAGTTCCCCGATTTCCGCGAGTTCTGGCTGGAGCGGCCGGCGGCAGATGCCGCGTCCCTGAGAATATACGCCCTCCTCGACAGCCCGAGCACCACGGGCGCATACACCTTCGATATCCGGACAGGGGAGAAGACGATCATGGACGTCGAGGCGAGGCTTTTTCCCCGGTGCAGGATCGAAAGGCTCGGCATCGCCCCGATGACCTCGATGTTTCAGTGCGGCGAGAACGACCGGCGCAGGGGCGATGATTTCCGGCCAGAAGTCCACGATTCGGACGGGCTTGCAATGACGACGGGGAATGGGGAATGGATCTGGCGGCCTTTGGTCAATCCCGCCTCGCTTCGCGTGAACTCCTTTTTCGACGAGAACCCCAAGGGTTTCGGCCTCCTCCAGCGGGACCGGGACTTCAACGACTACCAGGACGACGGGGCCTGCTACTACAAGCGTCCCTCCCTGTGGGTCGAGCCGATGGGCTCATGGGGCAAGGGCGCCGTGCAACTCGTCGAGATACCGACGGACGACGAGACATTCGACAACATCGTCGTCTACTGGAGCCCGGCTGCGGCGGTCAAGCCCGGGGAGGAGGCCGTTTTTCGCTACCGCCTCACCTGGGGCGCACAAGCCCCTGTCCGGTCCGGTTCCGCAGGAGTGATCGCCACCCGTCTCGGCAGGGCAGGGGTGCTGGGGAAGCAGGAGGTCGTCCAGGGGCGCAAGTTCGTGGTCGATTTCAAAGGGGGCAGGCTGAATACTCTGGACAAGGAAGGTCAGGTAAAACCGGTCATCACGACGTCCAGGGGAAGGATCGCGATACCCGCGGCCCGCCCGCTCAAGGAATTGGGCGCCTGGCGCTGCAGCTTCGACCTCGTCTACGGAGGGAAGGAGCCGGCGGACCTGAGATGCTACCTCGCCGATGACAAAGGCGCGCTGACGGAGACCTGGCTTTATCAATGGCCCTAGTTTGAACGAGCCTCAGGCCGGGTAGAACGGGCATTCGGCCTTCAGGCATTCCTTGTTCAGGTCATGGAACTCGCATTCCACCTTGCCGGGGCCCGCGTCCATTTCTACCAAGAACTCGTCTTTTACAAAGCGAAGGGCCTCCAGTATGGCGAGAAAGGAGTCCCTCTTGCAGCACCGGGGTCCGCCCGCCTGAGCGATGGCGCGAAGGCTGTCCGCGGTCATGAGGTTGGAGAGCCTCCATTCCTTCCGTGACAGGGGCGTTGCATCCGTCATGAGGCTCATGAATATACCGGTGCCCACCGCGGCGCCGCAGTTGCCGTAAAAACCGCAGAAGCCCCCGAGGATCTTCTCTGCCCGCTGCCGGGCCTTCCTGATCTTTGCCTCCTTCTTCCCGGATTCGCCCTGCATGTTGTAGAAAGCGGAAAGCAGCACGGCGGGGACGAGGAAGTGATGTTCGGGGCCGTGCATCTTGACACTGGGGCTTTTCATGAGGATGATGGCCATACGGAGCGGACTCGTCGAGGTGTTCGTTATCGTAAAGTGTTCGATGAGGTCGTTGGCGGACAGGGAATGGCACGTATCACAGACAAAGTGACCCTCCACGCATTTCGCCTGGGTGCTGAAAAGGCCGTGACAAAACACGCAAGGGAGTTCCTCGGGCCGGTCCATATAGCGCAGCTCCTTGCCGCAAAACGCACATCCGCTCCTGTGTTCCATCGCTATTTCCTCATGTTTTGTCCGCAGGACCTAAGGATATTATCCACGCCACGCATTCTTGTGTCTATCGATAAAGGATTGGTGGGGAATGTCCGTCGTTTTTCGAAAGCCTTGATAAATATGGTAGGCGCGAGGGGTGTTGAACCC
>PLSJ01000066.1 GCA_003165115.1 Syntrophaceae bacterium
CGAGGATCACGTGCCGGGTTCGGTGGACGCATTCGGGTCGGTCCTTGTCGAGGAGCAGGAGATGCTCGACTTTGCCAAACGCTATGACCCGCAGGTGTTCCACACCGACCCCGAGGCCGCCAAAAAG
The DNA here is from genome assembly GCA_003165115.1 of Syntrophaceae bacterium. GTDB lineage: Bacteria > Desulfobacterota > Syntrophorhabdia > Syntrophorhabdales > WCHB1-27 > BOG-1155. Next base: position 128 of record PLSJ01000066.1, read on the forward strand.
ACCTCCTTTGGGGGACTCGTCGCAAGCGGATGGCACACGGTGGCCCTGGCCATGCGATTGATTGTCGACCATCGATTTTCCCGGACGGCAAACCTGGGGTCACCCGGCGTGGATGAGCTGCGCTGGCTCAAGCCGGTGCGTCCCGGCGATATATTGTCCGTAAGGCTCACCGTGATGGAAGCGAGGCCCTCACGTTCCAAGCCCGACCGGGGCATCGTCACGGCCCTGGTCGAAGTGCTCAATCAGAACAAGGAAGTGGTCACCACCTGGAAGGGCGTGAACATCGTGCTTCGCGGGGATTCGGGTTCACTGGGGCAATAGGGACATCGATATCCGTCGCGCATCCGGTCCCGCTATGAGCCTAACCTGCGAGGCGCGCGAGCATGGGCTTTGGCGGCCTCGATTTCGCGGCTCCTGGGAGGGGCGGTGGTCACGAGCGAGGCGAGCAGGGTAGACGAAACCTGCACCGCCCGATCGAAGGCCCCCCGGTTCGCGGCAGACGGCGTCGTGAACCTGCTGATCTTCCTGACGAACTGCAGGGCCGCGGCCCCGACCTCTTCCCCGGTCGCGCGAGGCTCTATGTTGTACAGCGTCCTGATGTTTCTACACATGGCACGTACCTCGCGCGATATGGATTCCCCTTTCGGATTTTACCCTCTCATCCCATTAACCGGTCGTCCAGCCGCTTCAGCATCGCAAAGAAAGAGAGGCAAAGCACGGAGAATACCGCCGACTGCAAAGGGTATCGAATCGCATAGGCCATGGGGTTGAGGAACAGCCGGATTACCGACCTCAGCACCGGCCGGCCGGCTATGAAGGCCGCCATGGGGGGTGAAACCGTATAGTACAGACGGACAGCCATTCTGCCGATCTGGCACGTGAGAAGGTACCTGTCCCTGAACGCCTTGAAGGTCCTTACCTGCCACGCGAAATCGCTCCCGTATGCGGCGGTCGCGATGAAGCAGCCTCCTCCTCCACCACCACCCGAGGCGGCGGGAGGGTCCGCCGGGGTTGAAGCGGGCGTCGCCGGGTCCGGGGCCGGTGTGGGGGCCAGCGGCAAGGGGACGGGGTTCGACTGGAGAATGGTATTGGCGCTTACGGCAACGAAGGTCCCGTAGATATTGCCGTCGCTCAACGTCTTTTCATTCCCATAGGCTATTGCCCAGGTACTACCGGTATTGCCATATGGCCCGAGGCTTCGGGCGGTCCACGTCCGGCCGTCCGTCGAGTAGCCTACAAACCCCTGGCCTCCGATGGCCACGAACCGGCCTGCCCCGAATGCCATGCCGCTCAGGGCGCCCGAGATGCCGGAAGCGGCAGCCGACCAGGACGTCCCGTTCGCGGATACCCGGATCGTTCCGTTGTCACCCGCTGCCGCGAAAAGGTTATTGCCGGCCGCGACGCCGACAAGCCTGTAGCTGACCCCGGAGGACTGGGGTGTCCACGTGACGCCGTCAGGGGACGTCATGATCGTGCTGTCACCGACGACCATAAACGTCCCGTTGCCGAAGGTCGCGGCGTTCAAGGCGGCGGCGGCCGGATCGGAAGCGCGTTTTGTCCAGGCAACGCCGTCGGTGGAGCTGTAAACGGTCGATCCCCCTATACCGACGTACGTCCCATTGCCAGAGGCAACGGCCGTAGAGGGAGACAACGACGGCTCTGTCTGGGCCAGCCAGGTGACGCCGTCGACCGACGTGGCCTCGGACGGAGCCCCGCTGTTCGCATCCGATCCCACCGCGACGAACCCGTTTTTGCCATAGACGACGCTCTTGAAGTTCTTGCTCGCCAAAGGCGCGGTCGAGCGCGAGGTCCAATTCGTGCCGTCCGGGGACGTATAGATGCTCCCGCCCGTTCCCACGATCACGTACATGTTGTTTCCCCAGGCCGTTGCCGTTGCCGAGATTGTCGCGCTCGACGTCGGCTTCCAGGTGACCCCGTCGTCGGCCGTCGTATATATCGCCCCCCCGTTGTAAACGAGCGTAAAGCCCGCGGGTGACGAGGCGATCGCGTTGCCCCACGCATTGCTGATCGGATGGGCCGTCCATGTCACGGCATCCGGCGACGTGTAGGTGTTGTAGGGGCCGTTCGAGGAGCTATCCTCTTCCAACCCCAGGAAGACGCCGTTTCCGAAGCTCAGGTTGGTTGCCAACGAAAAATCCGAACCGTCCTCTGCCAACTGGGAAAAGTGGGGTCCGGTCGTCTTTTTCCACGTCACCCCATCCGTCGATGTCATAATGGTCCCGCCATAGTTATCGTTGAGGAAACTGTCGACGGTAAGAAACGTGCCGTTGCCGTAGGCCATGCCGACCGCGTGATTGTAGCCTGGAATCGTTGCGGTATCGCCGGGAACGTTCGCGGGCGTAAAGGTGAGGCCGTCGGTCGAGTAATAGGGGGGCTGGTGCCATGCGAGCTGCACGAACTTGCCGTCTGCAAAGATCAGGGCCTTTGTGGGCTCGCCTTTCTCCCAGTTACAATTCGAGTTGGTCTGTGGACACGTGTTTGGTGAACATACCGCTCCGGGAGGGGCTGTATCAAAACCGGACGTGCTGCTTCGATCCGTCCAGGTAATCCCATCCTCCGATGTGGCAACGACAACCGCGCCGGAACACGTCTTATCAAAATAGCCCCCTGTGCCGCCGGCGGCCACGTACCGGCCGTTCGTCCCATAGGCCACCGCGTAGAACGGCCCTATGGAGGGGTTGCCACGATAGGTCCATGTCGCGCCGTCGGGAGAGGTCCATATGTAGCTCCCCACCGCAACCCAGAGATTGTTGCCGTAGGTGACGGCGTAAAGCTTGGGGTCGGTAGATCCCCCGGGCGAGACGAGGGTGTGCGTCTTCCAGTCGACCTGGTCCGTCGAGGTGACCACGGTGCTGTTGTCACCCACCGCCACATAAAGACCGTTGGCATAGGTCGCGGCTTTGAGATTGTTTGTATTCCCCTGTGAAACAGAGGTCCGCAAACTCCATGAGCTGTCGAAGGGGTCCGCGGACAATGCCTGCCGGCCGAAAGGCGAGAGCGCCAGGAAGGTTACGACGAGAAACAGACGACCCATTCTTCCGCAATGATTCCTGAACATATGCTCCTCCCTACTAATGAATGCCCTGTGCGCAGGATGCAGAGTCGTACCGAGTGAAAGCCGGGTTGGCCGGTGCCCCAAAACGGACCTCCCGCAGACAACGACAAATTGTTCAGGAAGAAACTTAAACGGATTGCTTCACTGTGAAGAAACTAAGAACGGTTCACTTTATTGTCAACCGGCAGAGCATGGTTCCTGTGGGGAAATTGAATGGCGGACGCGAAAGATTCTACCGATGTCGGGACGTGGCTAAATAGCGGTTAAGGATGATCTATTCGTCTACCCTAATCGCCCTTCGGAAGCGTACCCTTGTCCAGCTTTTCCATCAGACCCCCGAATCCGTCAAGCTCGGATTCGGCCTTCACGACTTCCTTGCGGAACGTGCCGGGGTCCACGGGTATCGTGGTCCCGCAGTCACATGCGAACTCGTCGTGATTCTCTATCCATTCGATGCTTTTCTTCGTCTTGCGGCCGCAGTTCTCGCATTGAAGCTCGATCCCCGCGTCGTCGATGGTCCCGGTCATGTGCACCTCCCTCTTTTCGTTTTCGCACGGGCCGGCATATGCCCTGTCCTTCTCTCTCAGTATCAGCATTCCAAGAGAGCGGTGCAAGAGGAAGAGTGACACCGTGGAGTAAGAACCCCGGCGTATGCCGGGGCTAGCCACGCGGATGCGCGCTTGACAAAGAAGCCGCTTCCGCATTAAGCTTTTTCGCCGCGCACGCAAGCTTGCAGCGATGAATTGTGCGATCGCGAGGGAGGAAAAGGACATATGGGAATCATCACGATAGATGAGAGTAAATGCACAAAAGACGGGGTGTGCGCCCGGGAGTGCATGGCCGGCATCATCCGGCAGCCGGAAGGCGACTATCCGCGCATAGCGGAGCGCCACGAGGTCTTGTGCCGCCTGTGCGGCCACTGCGTCGCCGTCTGCCCCCACGGCGCCCTCAGCCATGAAGCCGTCCGCATCGACGATTCTCCTCCTATAAAGAGTGAACTCGGGATCAGCGAGGCGCAAGCCGTACATTTCCTGCGGTCGCGCCGCTCTATCCGGTCCTATAAGGATAAGCCCGTGGAAAGGGAAACAATCCAAAGGCTTATCGAGGTCGCCCGCTACGCTCCCACGGCCGGCAACACTCAACTGGTGGAATGGGTAGTCATATCCGGCAAGGCCAGGATCGGAGAAATCGCCGCCGAAACGGCACGCTCCTTACGCGAAGCGCTCGATAAAAACCCTTCCCTCGCGGTGTCTGCCCCATACCTGCCGGGCGTCTTGGCAACCTTTGACACGGGCTGCGACTCGATGCTCTGGAACGCGCCCGCGCTCCTCATCGCCTCGGCCCCGGCGGGGGCGATCAACGGCATGGTGGACCTGACGATAGCCCTCTCGTCCCTGGACCTATTGGCCCCCGCCATGGGCCTGGGCACGTGCTGGGCGGGATTGCTTCAAAGAGCGATCCTCTCTTCGCCCTCTTTCAAGGAGAGCCTTGGTGTGCCGCCGGCGCATCCCCACCACTACCCCATGATGATAGGGTACCCCAACGTAAAGTTTTACCGGCTCCCGGAGCGGAAACCCCCGAAGATCACCTTCAGGTGAGAAGCCACAAAAGGTAGCCGCCCGGCGGATGTCCCGAAAAGGCAGGTGGGCCACCGGCTCAAGGAGGAAGGTAGTGAAAGAGCAGTTTCGACCGCACCACATATTCTGCCAGAGGTTCCTCACGCTCCGGTTTCCCGAGCGGGGAGAGGAATACGCCGGGGTAAAGCGAAGGGCCCTCGATATCATCGGGTCGCACGACGAAACCCTCATCGAAGTAATCGAGGGAGTAGACCAGATATGCCGGGTTTGCCTGAACCGCAAGGCCGACCGCTGCGAGAGTCCCAAAGGCAATGAAGAGGCCGTGAGAAAATGGGACGCCATCATTTTGAAGGGCCTCGGGATAACGTACGGCGAGACAAGGACCGCGAAGCAGTGGCGCACCCTGATCGACGCGAAGGCGCCGCTCGACCTCTGCACGTCGAGGTGCGCGTACAGGTCCACGTGCACGATCGCGGGATGAATGAAAACGTAAGAGAGACCCCGCACAATAACGGTGCGCCCGAGCACACGCTCCGGAGCCGGTACGCCCACATCGTTGCCGCCTCGTTCCTTATGGTCTTTTTTGCCGCGGGCGCTCAGTACGTATTCGGTGTCATGTTCAAGCCGATCATCAGGGAATTCGGCTGGAGCAGAGGCGCCGTCTCGTCCATATTCCTGCTCAACATGGTCGTCTTCGCCATCGCCCTTACCGTTGTGGGCAGGCTGTACGACCGCTTCGGGCCGAAATGGATCATCATCGTCTCGACCCTCTTCCTTTCGGCGGGGTTCGTGCTTACGTCGTTTGCACATTCCATGGGCCAGTTATTCTTCTCCTACGGGTTAGTCGCGGCCATGGGGCTTGCGGGAACGGGCGTCCCCCTCGTGTCGACGCTCGTGAGCAAATGGTTCGACACAGGGCGTGGGCTGGCGATCAGCCTCGCGATCTCCGGGAGCTCCATCGGCGCCTTCGTCCTCGTGCCGGTGCTCAGCCTCCTGTCGGCCTCATACGGCTGGCGCACGTCGTGCCTTTACCTCGGGATCACGGTGTTCGTGGTGAATACGCTCCTCGCTCTCTTCGTGATAAAGGGCGATCCGCATCATCTCGGCATGCGGCCGTTCCGGACGAGCGACATAAAGAAGAGTGGGACGGCGGCCGCCGGCCAGGTCCGTCCCCTCGATAGGGCGCCGGCCTTAGGGCTCGGGCAGGCCATGGCCACGCGTTCCTTCTGGCTTTTTCTTGTCACCATGTTCATCTGCGGCAGCGGTGACTATCTTTCCGCGAGCCACTTTATCAACTTCGCCACGGACCAGGGCGCCTCCCAGCTCACGGCGGGAAAGATGATGGGTTGGTACGGACTCCTGAGCCTCGCGGGGATACTCGTTGCCGGGCCCGCCGCCGACAGGATCGGCTGCAAGACGCCCATCGTCCTCACCTTCCTGCTCAGGTTCGTCTTGTATCTCTTCATCCTGAAATACAAGAGTATCCCCTCGATGTATGTGTTCGCGCTCTTTTTCGGGTTTACCCACCTGATTACCGCCCCTCTCACGCCCATGCTGATCGGGCGGCTTTACGGTTTCGCGCAGATCGGACTCCTTACGGGCGTCGTCAACACGGTCCATTTCTTCGGAGGGGGTTTGTTCACCTATATGACGGGATTGATGTTCGACAGGACAGGGAGCTACCAGGTGGTTTTTATCGTCGCGGCCTGCATGGCGGCGACGGCCGCCCTGTGCAGCTCATTGATCGCCGAGCAGAGACACGGGGGAATTGAGCCCTGGTTTTCGGAAGATCGGATTGACGGCACCCGGCAATAGGTTTATAGTATGTGTCAGGCAATGAAGTGCTGACCAAAAGCCGCCCGCGTTCATCCGTTATTCCCAGGTTCGGCAGAACGTTCGCGTAAAACAATAGTCTTCGGTCATATTTTCGCTTCGGCTACTAAATTCTTTAAGAAGGTGCCATGAGTTTTAGCTCGTTTAAGCTTCATCCGCAAATAGCCGCCGGCGTCAAGGCGCTCGGCTTCGAGACCCCGACCCCTATCCAGACACAGGCGATCCCACCCGTCCTCGCGGGCAAGGACGTCATGGGCCTCGCCCAGACCGGGACAGGCAAGACAGCGGCTTTCGTGCTGCCGATCCTGGAGCGCCTGCTTCCGGGTCCACGCGGCAGGGTGCGCAGCCTGATCGTCGCGCCCACGCGCGAGCTGGCGGAGCAAATCCACGTGTCCATCGGGGAGCTGGGGCGCAATACACACCTGAAGAGCTGCACGATCTACGGCGGCGTGGGCGTGAACCCGCAGATCCAGAAGCTGCGGGCCGGCGTCGACATCGTCGTCGCCTGTCCCGGCCGCCTGCTCGACCACCTCAACCAGAGCACGATCAACCTTGAAAGCGTGGAAGTCCTTGTCCTTGACGAGGCGGACCGCATGTTCGACATGGGCTTTTTGCCCGACGTCAGGCGGATCATCAAACACCTGCCACAGAAGCGCCAGACGCTGATGTTTTCCGCCACCATGCCCGATGACATCCGAAAGCTGACGAACGAAGTGCTTCACGATCCGATCACGGTGAAGGTCGGCCACACGGCCCCGGCAAACACCGTGTCCCATGCCCTGTACCCGGTCGAACAGCACCTGAAGACCGCACTCCTTATGGAGCTGCTGAAGCAGACTGATACGGAATCCATCCTGATCTTCACGCGCACAAAGCACCGGGCCAAGCGCATCGGGCAACAGCTCGGGAACGCGGGCTACAAGGCAGCCTCGCTCCAGGGGAACCTGTCGCAGAACAAACGCCAGGACGCGCTCGACGGCTTCCGCGACGGATCGTACCAGATCCTGGTGGCCACCGATATCGCCGCCCGCGGCATCGACGTCCTGAGCATATCCCACGTCATCAACTATGATATCCCGGATACGACCGATGCGTACACGCACCGCATAGGCCGGACCGGCCGGGCCGCAAAGACCGGCGACGCCTTCACCTTCGTCTGCCGCGAGGACGAGCCGGTGATCAAGGGCATCGAGCGCGTGCTCGGCGAGCGGATCGAGCGCCGCATACTGAAGGGCTTCGATTATACGAAATCGGCTCCGGCACGGGACGCCGAATTTGCGCGCCCGCCCCGCCCGCCGCAGCGGCCGCGATCAAAACCCGCGCAGACCGGCGCATCCATGGATGCCGCCGTCAGGCCCCCGGCGCGCCCTGCCCGGCCGTCACGCGGGACTGCCCATCGGGGAGCCGCTACGGCGGCGCCTGTGCAGGGAAGACGCGGACAGAGGTAGCAGGCCCGACAGAGAGAGGTCTTACGGGACCTCTTATTTTCTGGTCAGGTGCCGGTATTTGATCCGGTGGGGCTGGTCAGCGTCGGCGCCGAGACGCGCCTTTCTGTCCGCTTCGTACTCGGAGTAGTTTCCATCGAACCAGACCACTTTGCTCATCCCCTCGAAGGCGAGCATGTGCGTGGCTATGCGGTCGAGGAACCAACGGTCGTGGCTGATCACCACGGCACAGCCGGCAAAATTCTCCAATGCTTCTTCCAGGGCGCGCATGGTGTTGACGTCCAGGTCGTTGGTGGGCTCGTCAAGGAGAAGGACATTGCCCTCTTCCTTCAGCATGCGGGCCAGATGGACGCGGTTCCTTTCCCCTCCCGAAATCATCGTCACCTTTTTCTGCTGGTCGGCGCCGGAAAAATTGAAGCGGGCCACATAGGCGCGCGAATTCACCTGCCGCTTGCCTATCTGGATAGTATCGTCTCCTCCGGAAATAACCTCCCAGATGTTCTTGTTCGGATCGAGGACATCACGCATCTGATCGACGTATGACAGCTTCACGGTCTCCCCGATCCTGAAGGCGCCCGAATCAGGCGATTCGAGCCCGGTGATCATCCGGAAAAGGGTCGTCTTGCCGGCCCCGTTCGGTCCGATGACCCCTATGATCCCGCCCGGAGGGAGGGAGAACGTCATTCCTTCTATAAGAATATTGTCGCCGTATGCCTTGCTCACGTTATCGGCCTCTATCACGACATTGCCCAGCCTGGGCCCCGGCGGGATATAGATTTCCAGCTCTTTTGAGCTTTTCTCGATATCACGGCTGAGGAGGGCCTCATAAGAACTGATGCGCGCCTTCGCCTTCGCGTGGCGTCCCCTGGGAGACATCTGTATCCACTCAAGCTCGCGCTGCAGGGTCTTCTGCCTCTCGCTCTCGGACTTCTCTTCCTGCTGCAGACGGTTCCTCTTCTGTTCCAGCCAGGAGGAATAATTCCCTTTCCACGGGATACCCTGTCCCCTGTCGAGCTCCAGGATCCAACCTGCGACGTTATCAAGGAAATACCGGTCGTGGGTCACGGCGATGATGGTGCCCGGATATCCTTGCAGGTGGTGCTCCAGCCAGGCCACGGTCTCCGCGTCGAGGTGGTTGGTGGGCTCGTCCAGGAGCAGGATATCGGGCTTCTGCAGGAGCAGCCTGCATAGCGCGACGCGCCGTTTTTCTCCTCCCGACAGGACATTGACCCGCGTCTCCCCCGGAGGGCAGCGCAGGGCGTCCATCGCCATCTCGAGGCGCGAATCGAGGTCCCATGCGTCCAGGCTGTCCAGCTTCTCCTGTACGTTGCCCTGTCGCGCGATAAGCTTGTTCATCTCGTCGTCCGACATCGGTTCCGCGAATCTCTCGTTGATAAGGTTGTATTCCTTAAGGGCGGCCATTATTTCATGAACGCCCTCTTCCACGGTTTCCCGCACCGTCTTTTCGTCATCCAGCTTCGGCTCCTGTTCGAGCATCCCCACCGTGTAGCCGGGGGAAAGGACCGCCTCGCCGTTGAACTCCTTATCCACTCCCGCCAGAATACGCAAGAGAGAGCTTTTCCCCGATCCGTTCAGGCCGAGAACGCCGATCTTTGCCCCATAGAAATAGGAGAGATAGATATCTTTCAGGACCGGCTTTTTGTCGTAATACTTGCTTACCCCGATCATGGAGTAAATGACTTTGTTCGGTTCGTTGCCCATGTTTATTCCAAGTCCTTATCTTTTAGGGAATCAATTCCGTAGCGGTTCTCAGTATACCATAATCACGTCACCCGGACATGTCCAAGGCGGCGTATCGACAAAGGGGGCCGCTTCACCCCACGAGAGGCACGCGGAATAACAGTGTGAACCCATTGAACGAGAGGACAACGCCCACGGCTGCAAGGACGAGGGAGAAGGAGAAGACGGGGCGTGATGAGGAGAGGATGGCGATCGAGGCCATCACAATCGATATCTGAAGCAACACTTCGGCAAAATCGAAGTAAGGGTCCTTCTTCTTGTTCAGGTCGCGCATCCGCTCGGCCTTTTTCGCCTCGGCCTCGATCTCCTTCTTTTCCGTCGAGTACCTGACCTCTTCGTCTCGTGCTCTCTTTATCCTGCTTTCGAGCCGCTCCCGCGCCTCCGGCTTCAGGTATGCCGAACGTTCCAGCAGATCGGCTTCGATGTTCGATCTCTGTATCTTGTAAAGGTTCTCTCTCATGGCCTTGGCCTGGTAATAGGCCCACTGGTTTGCCGCCTCCTGCTGCGCCAGCAGCATCTCTTTCATCGAATTGTTGCCGCCCAGGGCCGTGACTGCCAGGATGACGGCGTAGATCGCGGTCGTAAGGGCAACCCGCCTCGTAAACTTCTTCGCCTTGATCTCTTCAAGCTCCCCCGTGTTCGGCAGCTCTATTTCAGCCATGTATGCCCCCTTGGAAGGATTCTCATCAGTCTTTCCAGAACCTTGTCGCTATCAGGACCGTGCAGCACTGGATACAGAGGATGATCGTCACGCACCCGGGCCACCCGGCTCGCCTCCAGAATATACCGGGAAGGATCGAACCGATGAAGCCCCCAAGATAGTAAAAAGAAACGTACAGTCCCGCGGCCGACGACCTGGCCTCGGCGGCTGCCTTGCCCACATGGCTCGATGCAACCGATTGGGTGGTAAATACGCCGGAAGCTTCCATCGCCAGCCCGGCGATAATGATGGGCACAGAGTGGACCAGGGTAAGCAGCATGCCGGTCGCGGACACAGCCACGGCCCCCATCAACGCCTTGCGGTGACCGATCCGGTCCGTGAGATGACCTGCGACCGGCGTTATCGTGGCGCCTATCAGGTAGACGGCAAAAATTGACGCAAGAGCGGCCGGTCCAAGGAAGAAGGGCTTATCCGCCAGGTAAAAGCTTACATACGTGAACGCGCCCACGAGGCAGGAAAGCACGCTGAACCCGACCGCGTACGTCGCCAGGAGCTCGGGGTTCCGCAGGTGCCCGCGCATAGACCCAAGGGCCGCGGCGACATTGGATTGGCGCACGAATTTGGTCGAGCGAGGCAGGAGCCACCATGTTGTCACGGCCTCGATCAGGGTGACCAGACCGAGGATGGCAAACGCTCCGTGCCAATTCCACCGCGTGAGAGCGAGACCGGAGATGAACCGCCCGCCAAACCCGCNNACCCGCCGATAATCGTGCCCGTGATGTACGTCGACATCGTCGATCCGACTAACCGGGGCGGCGATTCCTCGGCAATGTAAGCCATGGTTACCGCAATAATTCCCGGAATGAAGCACCCCTGCAGGAAGCGCCACATGATGAGCTGGGCGAGGGTAACCGCCGTCCCCGCAAGACCCGTCGCAAGGGCCAGACCTATGGACGCGGCAACGATCACCCGCTTGCGTCCCAGCCTGTCGGACAAAAGACCGATCACGGGGGCCGTCAGCGCTACCGCCAGCACCGTGGAGCTTACGGTGAGACTCACGAGGAGCTCGGACGCCCGAAAAAACTCCCGGAAGTGAGGCAAAAGCGGCTGGGTAGCATACAGGCTCACAAACGTGCCGATGCCTGTGATAAATAAAGCGGTGAGGGTGACCGGCCGGCTACGTTCCACCGGTTTCCCCCGCTATAGTCGCCTCTGCTGCGTCAGGACGGGCATGTCGGGGCGTGAAAGGAGTCCCTGTCCCCAGGGGACGGATGTCATGGCAAATCGCACGAAGAAAGGACGTCTCCAAGGTTCCCCCGGAAATAACCACGTTAAGCGGTCCGTTTGCGCAATGCTTTGAAGTGCTTCTCTTCCCCTCTTCCTAACCCTTCCGCAATAAAGGATAGCACGAGGCTGTTGAGACTCACTCCTTCGGCTTTCGCTCGTCGGACCAGTTTAGCGTGAACCGTCTTGGGGACCCGCTGAATGAACTTGCCCGATACATCCTCCGGAACGGTTTCAGGCTGCCATCGCGGCGGAGGCACTTCCCTCCCCATGTCGATTGCCGCGGAAACCCATCTCATAAAAGCATCGCGACTGTTCTCGGCAGCGTGTTTCTGCGTCTCGCCATCCGACACGCAGCCTGGAAGATCGGGAAGGGTAATCAGGTAGCCTGCTCCATTCCGAAGAGGGGTTACTATGTGGGTGTATGCCTCGAAAGGATACGGAGGCTCGACACGTGTGATCTCTTTCTGTTTCTTCCTCACGCTACGATGGTAATGATACTACCGGTAGTATCTTATGTCAATAATATCCTCATCGGAGCTTCCCGAAGGTGCGGCCTTCGATCCCGAAGAGATGGCGGGATAGTTCGGACCGTGGACCCTCCCGGTCAGCCCCTAAGACCCTTTCCGTCTCAGCGCGTGATCGAGGCTCCATACGCCCCCTCCGGCGGAAGCCAGATAGAGGAAGAGGAAGCACCAGAGCACGGCGAGATCGCCTCCAGTCAGTATGGGCCNNGGTCGGGTAAACAGGCCCAACAGGACGAGGAGCCCGCCGAAAAACTCGAGCACGCCGCCCACTCCCATAAAGGAGAACAGAGGGAACGAATGCGCCTGAGGCGTCGCGAAAACACCGAAAAGTTTCTGCGCGCCGTGCTGCATGTAAAGAAACGCCGAAATGATCCGCAAGACGCTAAGGACGCGCGGCGACCAAGTCCCCATAAAAGCATCCCCGTCAGCCATGAATCTCTCCTTTCACGTATTCGCTGCCTTTTTTGAAATCGTCTCCAAAGGAACAAGATGGATATCCACACCGCACCGGTCTTCCTACAAAAGATAATCGGCGCCCGAAGAGAAAACATGCGCTTTGCCGGACGCACAAAAAAAGCCAGGCAGAGGTCTTGACCTCTGCCTGCAAAATAGAGGGGGTGAAGTATGAGGTTCTATGCTTTGGATCTCTTCCTCATCCCTATAAGCCCCTATCAGGACCCAAACAGGCCGAGGTGAGGGTCGCGGTGATATTCCGATGTCCTACCCCATCTTTCCTGGGTGTCACTTTTCTCCTCCCCACTAGTTCCCGCTAACT
>PLSJ01000362.1:0-1430 GCA_003165115.1 Syntrophaceae bacterium
GGCCAATTTGGATCGGAATACGCACTATTTGGCGGAACGCACCGGGAGTACCCGGAGGCCGCGGCCCAGCGACCGGGGGGTCCAGAGCCGGGGGCCGGCGCCGAAGCGAAAGGTGGCGGCGCCTGAACCGTGCGTCTCCGACGCCCAGAGGGTACTACAGGTAAGAAAGATCAATTCCGTCAAATGGACGTCGTAACCGCAATCGGTCTTGTACGTTTTTGCCGCGTCATACAGCCCCGCCAGTTCGTCGCGCGTCGGCATACGCCAGTCGTTATATCCGCCTCCGCGATAATTGTCGCAATAGCTTTTCGCGTCGTGCCAGTTAATATTGTCGCCATTGTCCAAAAGTGCCCACATCAGGTTGGTCCGTGTATCCAGGACCGTTCCGTTGTCATAGGAGATAAAACGTCCATCTCTGCCGCCTTCCTTGGACGTCGGGACAGAAGGCTGTGTTTCGGCCATGCAGACCGATGCAACGAACAACAGAGAAATCAATGACAAAGCAGCGATGGTCTTATGAGCCATGGTTCGTCTCCTTTATGGCGGCACCTCACGAGAAACTGATGATAGCATATTTGGGCACATCTTTTCATGTGCGTGCTTTTACCGTCTTTTGAAAGACTGCCCCCGGTGCTCTTTGTCAGGCCCCCAGGTCGAGCGAGGCGGCTTACGGCTCCTGCTGGAGGAGGTGCTTTCGGTAGAAGCCCATTTCGGCGATGGAGGCTTCCACGTCGTAATGGGCGTCGTGACGGCCGCCCACGGTGAGGGTGGCCTCCGGGAAATAGGCGCGTATCATCTCCCTGTTCTCCTTTTGAAATTCCGTGTCCGGGTGAAGCCGCTTCCACTCCAGCTTGAAGGCCGTCACATCGAGGAGACGGTAATTCAGGCGGCTCACGAAGCGGGGCAAAAAGCGGCGGGCGAGCAGCCAGTCGGCATGGATACTGTTCCCCGCCAGTGCGGCCCCCTCGCCTTTGCGGTCTTTCGGCGCACCTTGCACCGCGTCCAGGTAGGCGGACAGAAGCGTGTCCGCCTCGCCGACATCGGCGGCGGCAGGCGATTGGCATGTCTTGACCAGATCGGGCAGGTTCTGCTCGACCCAGCCGCTTACCGGTACCCCGTGGGGCAGCCGGATTGCCAGGGAGACGTCGCGCTCACGGGGCAATACCCGCCTGAGCGACGTGTCCGTGATGATGGCGGCGACCTGGAGGATCACCGCCGATTCGAGGTCGAGGTCCGAATATTCCGTGTCAAACCAGACGTAGAAGCTCTTCTTCATGGTATGCGTTCACCCTGTTTTCTCTATTGTCCTTTTCCGGTCTCCATCACGGTCCGTGCCTTCTTCATGGAGAGAGATATCCTCTTCCTCTTCACGTCCACGTCCAGCACGGCCACCATCACCTTTTGATGCACCTTCACCACGTCGGCCGGGT
>PLSJ01000362.1:1450-4241 GCA_003165115.1 Syntrophaceae bacterium
CCCCGGCTTCGCAAGCTCGGACATGATATCGTTCAGCGTGGGCAGCCCGGTTCTTTCCGTCACGTATTTTTTGAGGTCGATGCGGCCGCGCAGAGCCGCGTCCCGGATCAGGTCGTCGATCGAAACGCCGAGGTCCCCTGCCATTTGTTCCACCACGGGATAGCTTTCCGGGTGGACCGCGGTCCTGTCCAGGGGCGTCTCCCCGTCCCTGATCCGCAGGAACCCCGCCGCCTGTTCGAAGGCCCTCACGCCCAGCTTCGGCACCTTCTTGAGGGCGTCTCTCTTTCTGAAAGGGCCGTGCTCGTTCCGGTAGCTTACCACGTTGGCGGCAAGCTGGGGCCCCAGGCCGGAGACATAGGTGAGGAGCTGGCTGCTCGCCGTGTTCACCTCTACGCCGACCCGGTTCACGCAGCTTTCCACCGCATCGTCGAGGCTGCGCCTGAGCATTTTCTGGTCAACGTCATGCTGGTATTGTCCGACGCCTATCGATTTCGGGTCGATCTTCACGAATTCCGCGAGGGGGTCGATGAGGCGCCTGCCTATGGAGACCGCGCCCCGCACCGTGATGTCCTGATCGGGGAACTCCTCCCGGCCTGCGGCCGACGCCGAGTAGATGGACGCCCCGCTTTCGTTGACCATCACCACCAGGATATCGCGGGGGAGTCCGAGCTTCCTGATAAAGCCCTCCGTCTCCCTTCCCGCCGTTCCGTTTCCGATGGCGATAGCGCCTATGTCATGCAGCCGGCAAAGATTCCTGACCGTTTCTCCGGCGGCGGCTTCGGACGCAGTACGGGGATAGATGGTCTCCGCGTGAAGGAGCTTTCCCTGGCTGTCGAGGCAGACGACCTTGCACCCCGTCCGGAAGCCCGGATCGATCGCCATCACGTTCCGCCGGTCGAGGGGCGGCGCCAGAAGAAGCTGTCTCAGGTTCTCGTTGAAGAGCCTGATCGCCTCCACGTCGGCCCTCTTCTTCGCCTCCAGCTTCGTCTCCGTCTCCATGGAAGGCGCCAAGAGCCTCTTGTAGGCGTCGTGAAGCGCCAGTTTCACCTGTCGCGACGCCTCGTTATCCCCTTTCAGAAACATGCCTTCGAGAAGGGCGAGGGCCTCACTCTCGGGCGGGGCGACGTGCAGCACGAGGGCGCCTTCGGATTCTCCCCTCCTGAGAGCCAGTACCCTGTGAGAGGGCGCCTTTGCGACAGGCTCGCTCCAATCGAAGTAGTCGCTGAATTTCTCGTTCTCTTCTTCCTTTCCGGGCGCGCCTTTCGAGCGGAACATCCCCTTTGCCGCAAAAAGCCGCCGCATCCGTGCCCGCGCCTCCGCGTCCTCGCTGATCCATTCGGCAATGAGGTCTCGCGCCCCCGCGAGCGCCTCATTGGGCGAGGCGACACCCTTTCCCTCGTCCACGAACGCGGCTGCCTCAAAAGGGACATCGAAGCCGTCCTGGGAAAAGATTCTCTTCGCCAGAGGCTCCAGACCCCTTTCCCTCGCCATGGCAGCCTTCGTGCGCCGCTTCGGCCTGTAGGGGAGATAAAGGTCTTCGAGGACCGATTGTGTCGGCGCGCCGAGGATCTTGTCCTTCAGCTCATCCGTCAGCACCCCGCCCTCTTCAAGCGTTTTCAGGATGCTCTCACGCCTCTTGTCCAATTCCCTCATCGCTTCGAGGTTGTCCCTGATGTCCGCAACCACCACTTCGTCGAGGGACCCCGTGGCCTCCTTCCTGTAGCGCGCGATGAAAGGTATCGTGGAGCCTCCATCGAGGAGGGCTATGGTCGCCCCCACCCGGCGTGCATCCAGATGGAGGCTTTCGGCAATCCTGGCAACGTGTCTTTCGTCCGTCATTTCCTGTCCTTCGCTTGCGCGCGGGCCTTGTCTTCGCCTCCCTGACTTCTTCGGCCATGGCCGGGCCGGGGCGTGACAGAGGCTCCTTTGCCGCTTGCGTTAACATAGCAAAGATGTCGCCATGTGTAAAGTGGTCCTGCCTGTAATTCCTTATTGCAGCGATCGGTAGCAGCATCTTCCTGAGAGTGGTACAATCAAAGGATGCACGATACCACGAATGAAGATCGGATAAGGAGGACGGATGAAAGTCGTCGGATTCAACGGAAGTCCGAGGAAGGACGGGAACACGGCCATCCTGATTGGCCGTCTGTTTCATGAGCTGGAAAAGGAAGGCATCGAAACCGAGCTTGTCCAGCTTTCGGAAAAGGAGGTCCATGGGTGCATTGCCTGTTACAAGTGCGCCGAGAACAAGGACGGGCGATGCGCGGTGAATAACGACGCCGCGAACGAGCTTATCGGAAAGATGACGGAGGCGCAGGGCATCGTGCTCGGCTCGCCCGTTTATTTTGCGGACCTGACGCCGGAGATGAAGGCGTTGATCGACCGGGCGGGTTTTGTCTCCATTTCGAACGGGGGTATGTACAGGAACAAGGTGGGCGCCAGCCTGGCGCCCTTCCGCCGTTCCGGCGCGATGCATACCATCGACTCCATGAACCATTTTTTCCTGAGCGCCGAGATCATCGTCGTCGGCCGGGCAATCAGCGTCGGCAGGGAGAAGGGGGACGTGGAGAGGGATGAGGAAGGGTTGCAATGGGCGGCGAATCTGGGGAAGAGAATGGCGTGGGTGATGAAGAAGCTCAACGACTGAGCTAGAGCGGGTGGGCGGCGGCATGTTCGGAATCGCGATCTTTGGCGCCCTGCTCGCCGCGTGACCTCCGACGTACGAAAAGTACGCCTCCGTCTACGCGGCTCACAGTGCATCCAAACCTCACGATTCCGAACATGCCGCCGC
>PLSJ01000092.1 GCA_003165115.1 Syntrophaceae bacterium
AGAATTATTTATGAGGAATGCTCTAGGTCCTGGCGCGCGTCGAATGATCCCGCCTGACTTAAGAAATCGCCCGGTTCATCCGAGTATACAGATATGGAGCGGACCAGGGGCGTCCTTCGATTCTTCCGGCCCGCCCGCTCCTTTCGCGTCACGAGTGAGGATATAGTGGAACTGCCCTTAGGTGAACTTCTTGTCAGGATGGGCCGCATCAGCAGGGAACAGGTCGCCGAGGCGCTCGAGATCCAGAAGGAGCAAGGCGGAAAGCTCGGGCAGATACTCATAAGAATGGGTCTCATGTCCGAAGACGAAATCCTGAAGACCCTTTCCATCAAGCTTGCGATTCCCCTGGTCGATCTCACCGCGACCGAGATAAGCGAGAGCGTCATCAAGATGATCCCCCTTACCATGGTGCGACGTTTCAACATGGTGCCCATAAGCAAGACGGGGAACTGCCTTTCCCTCGCCATAGCCGACCCCGCCCGCCTTTCCGAAACAAAGGCGATCAAGCTGCTGACGGGATGCGAGATACAGCCGTTCCTTACGAGCCAGTCGCAGATCGAGGAGGCGATAGGCCGTTACTATGAGGCGGCGCATACCGTGGACATGAAAAAGTTTATGTCCGATTTCGACCTGGGGATAGAGGCGTCTCTGGAGGTCGTCCAGGAAGAAGACAAGAGTGATGTAGCGACGCTAGAATCCGATTCAAGGCAGCCGCCCGTGGTGAGGATAGTCAGCCACTGTTTCATCGAAGCGATAAGGACAGGTGCGAGCGATATCCACATCGAGCCCTATGAAGACGTCCTGCGTGTGCGGTTCAGGATCGACGGCGTGCTTTTTGAAATCCTGAAAGTCCCTATCAAGCTGAGGGACGGCGTCATTTCGCGGGTGAAGGTCATCTCGAAGATGGACATCGCCGAGAAACGGATCCCCCAGGACGGCAGGATAAAGCTCCAGGTGAAGGTGGACGGCCGGATGCGGAACATCGACGTGCGCGTCTCCACCACGCCGACGCTCTTCGGGGAAAAGGTCGTGATGCGGCTCCTCGACAAGGAAGGCCTGATGCTCGACATGAGCCTCCTCGGCTTCGAGCCGGAGAGCCTGAAGAGGTTTGAAGAGGCCATTTTCAGGCCATGGGGGATGGTGCTGGTGACAGGGCCCACAGGCTCGGGGAAAACGAATACCCTTTACAGTGCGATCAGCCGCCTCAACACCCCGGTTTCCAACATCATGACGGTCGAAGACCCGGTCGAATTCAATATTTATGGGATCAACCAGGTACAGGTCCATGAATCGATCGATCTCACCTTCGCCTCGGTACTCCGTTCATTCCTGAGACAGGACCCCAATATAATTCTCGTGGGGGAGATCCGCGACAACGAGACGGCGGCGATTGCCGTGAAGGCCTCCCTCACCGGCCACCTCGTGCTGTCGACGCTGCACACGAATGACGCGCCTTCCGCCGTAAGCAGGCTTGTCGACATGAACATAGACCCCTACCTCGTCGCCACCTCTGTGATCCTCATCGCGGCCCAGCGCCTCGTCAGAAGGATATGCACCCACTGCAAGGAAGAGGTGGAGATACCTCCCAAGGGGCTTTTGAACCTCGGCTTTACGCCGGAGGAGGCCGAGACCACGCGAATCTACGCGGGCAGGGGCTGCGTGAGGTGCAACAACACCGGATACAAAGGGCGTATCGGTCTCTACGAGGTGATGCCCATTTCTCCTTCCATCAGGGACCTCATGTTCGCCAATGCCCCCATTGCGGACCTCAGAAAGAGAAGCATCGAGGAAGGCATGATCAGCCTGCGGCGGAGCGGGCTCGACAAGATAAAGAACGGGATCACCACGATAGAAGAGGTATTCAGGGAGACGTTCTAAAGGTGCCGTCTGCCGTTGCCACCGGCGTCCTACCCTCGCCGTACGCGCTCCACCTCCTCGTGGTATGCCCGGGTAATGTCCTTTCTGCTCACGACCGAGACCACCTTCCCCCGATCGTCTTTGCTCACCACCGGCAGCTCTCTTACGTCGAGGCCGGCCATGAGGCCCAGTGCCGTGTTGAGGGTGTCGTCCATCGTGACGGTCCTCACCCCTCCCATGGCGATATCCTTAGCCAGGAGAAGGTGGTGGATTTCCTTATCCGCCATCGCCTGGCGCAGGTCGGTCATGGAGATGATCCCGCTTAAGCTTCCCTCCTTATCGACAACCGGGAAATCCTGTTGATTCGAGTCCAACAGGAGCCGGAGAATCTGCTCGAACGGCATGCCCTCCGGAATGGCTTCCACCTTGCGGTCCGGTACGACCGCGCTTCTCACGGAGAGACGGTCCATGATATCCACCAGGAAATCCCCGATGTGGGCCGGGGAGTCCACCCTCGTGGGCACCTGTTTTTCGTACAACGACACGCGGCCGAGCAGGAGGTACGACAAGGATGAGACGACCATCATGGGGACGATGAGGCTGTAGCCGCCTGTCATTTCCGCGACCATGATGAGGGCCGCGATCGGAACTTTTGCGACACCGGCGAAGAAGCCCCCCATACCGACAAGGACGAAGGCCGAAGGCTCGGCCACGATCTGCGGAAAGAACCTGTGACACATGGCGCCGAAGGCGCCTCCGAGCATTGAGCCTATGAAGAGGGATGGGGCGAAGACCCCGCCGCTTCCGCCCGAACTGATGGTACACGACGTTGCGACAATCTTCGCGAAAATGAGTGCCGCCATCAGCATGGCGGGAAGCTGCCCGTCGATGGCCGACTGCATCCACGTGTAACCTCCCCCGAGCACCTGAGGGAGGAAGACGGCGATGAGTCCCACCATCAGGCCGCCGAGGGCCGGCTTCAGCGACCGGGGGAGGTTGAGCCGCCTGAAGAAGCGGTCCCGGGCGCCATAGAAAAACCGGATATAGGGGAACCCGACGGCCGCGCAGAGCACGCCCAGAACGGCGTAGAAGGGGAGCTGCGCTGGGGTGGCGAGACTAAACCGGGGGATGTGGAAGATCGTCGCGTTACCGTCATGGAAGGTAAAGACCATGAAACCCACGATCGAGGAGAGGATGCAGGGGATGAGGGCCTCGAA
>PLSJ01000122.1 GCA_003165115.1 Syntrophaceae bacterium
GACCAGGAGAGACGTTCTGCTCATGGATAAAGCAGGGCACGCGGCTAAGGAGACCCGCGATGACGACGGGGACCGAGGTAAACCCGCCCATGCCGAGTATCGCGTCGGGTTTCTCCGCCCTGATGAGACGGCGTGCCTGGAGCGTCCCGCGCAGGACGGCGGCGATCGTCCGCGCCTTCGCCGCGACGCTTCCGCCCGTGAAGGGCCTTGCCTCGATTCTGGCGAGCTTGTAGCCGCTTTGGGGGATGAGCTTTTCTTCGAGCCCGTAACGCGTTCCGGCAAAAACGACCGCGTGTTCCGCCTGGCCGGTAAGCGCCTCCGCCACCGATATGCCGGGGAAGATGTGCCCCCCGGTCCCTCCCGCCGCGATAAGGAGCTTCATCGGCGCTCTTTCCCTCCTTTCATCACCATCCCCACGAGAGGTCCCACGATGAGGAGGCTGAGGACCGGTTGGGAGACGAGGACGGCCCTGAGACTGAAGCCGACCGACATGAGGAGATCGACGGAGACGTACAGGAGGCCGAAAAAGGCAAGGACCGTGACAACGTCGGTCTTCTTCAAAAAGCCGACGAAGGTGATAAGCAGGAGGGAGAAGGCGCATGCGAGGAGCACGTAGCGCTCCGCGTCGTGGAGCGGGACGTCGTAGCCGGTCAGGTGCACGCCTTTCAGGCCGAAGAAGATGAGGCACACGACGGTATATGCCGTGACGGCCGCCATGATCTGAATGCGGTTGATGATGAAGAGGAAGAGGAGCACCGCGATGGAAAGGGGGAGTATCAGCTCTGAGTGGCCCGTCAGGAACAGGTTGAGGGACGATGCCACGTAGAGCAGGGACAACCCCGTGATCTCCTTGTACGCTTTTCTGCCTTTCTCTTCGGTGGTGACGAGAAAAAGCGCGATGCCGTAAAAGGCAAGGAACATGGCCGCGCCCGCGACCGCGGCGTGCGGTCTCAGGGCCGGATAGACGATAAGCACGGGGGAAAGGGCAAGGCAGAGCCCTATGAGCGGGTACTTGGAGGCAAGCAGGTACCGTGGATCGATGCGCGACACGCCGTATGCGCATGCCATGACGAGACAGCACAGAAGCGTCTTCGTCGCGGTCATATCCCTGAAGAGGCAAAAGAAGAGCAGACACGAGATCACGAGAACGATTATCCTTCTCACAATGCCTCCACGATCTGTCTGAACGCATTTCCCCGCACTTTGTAGTTTTCGAACATGTCGAAGCTGGAGCACATGGGAGAGAAGAGTATCGTATCGCCTTTCCTTGCCACGCTCATGGCGCGCCCCACCGCTCCTTCGAGGTCTTCCGCAGCGTAAGTCGACAGATACGGGCCAAGCTCGGCCTCGATTTTTTGTGTCGCCTCGCCGATGAGCACGAGGGCCTTTATCCTGTCGGCCAGGGGGACGATGAAGCCGTAGCTGCCACCCTTGTCTTTTCCGCCGGCGATGAGGACGACGTTTCCGCTCATGCCCTCCAGCGCCTTTCTGGTGGCGTCTACGTTTGTTGCCTTGGAATCGTTGTAAAACCTGATCCCCTTTATCTCCCGGACGAGCTCCACCCTGTGGGCCAGCCCCCGGAAGTCATGCAAGGCCTTTTCGATTACTTCCCTGTCGATGTCGTAGAGGTGTGCAGTGAGCAGGGCGGCGAGCAGGTTTTCACTGTTGTGGATGCCCACCAGTGGTGAAAGGTCGCGCCTGTAGGAGAATTCCCTGCCCGCGAGCCGCACGCGCAAGCAGCCCTCCTGCAGGAAAGCGCCCTCGTCCAACACCGAGCGGGTCGAGAATTGGTATTTTCTCGCCCGGACGGCGCCGGTTGTCTCGATCCCGGCCGAGACGAGGGCATCATCGTCGGGGGTCTGGTTTTCGAATATCCTCATTTTTGCACNNCGAGGTGGTCCTCGGTGATGTTGAGCAGGACCGCCGTGGCGGGTGCGAAGGTCTCTATGGTCTCCAACTGGAAGCTGCTTATCTCGACGACCAGCACGTCGGCCTTATTGCCGCTCAGCACATAGTTGACGAGGGGCTCGCCTATATTGCCGCCGACAAAGACATTGCGCGAGGCCGCACCGAAGAGACGGCCGAGCAGCGTGGTGGTCGTCGTCTTGCCGTTCGTGCCCGTGATCGCGATGATCGGTTCCTCTATGAAGCGCGATGCCAGCTCGATCTCCCCGATGACCCTCGATCCGTTTTGCCTTGCCTCCCGGAGCAGGGGCTGGTCGCTCGCGACGCCGGGACTTATCACGATCAGCTCGTGGTCCAGAAAGTCTTTCCGGACGTGTCCGCCGAACCTGCGCGTAAAGGGGGTTGCCTCAAGCTCTTTCAAGGCGCCCGACAACGCGCTTTCCTGCCTCACGTCGGTGACGGTCACCTTTTTCCCCTCGCGGGTCAGCAGCTTCACGGCGGCGACGCCGCTTGCCCCGAGGCCCGCGACGAGCACACGATCAGGAATGTTCACGTCATCACGCATATGTCCCCTACCTCAGCTTCAGCGTGCTCAGCGCCACGAGACCCAGCATTATCGAGATGATCCAGAAACGGACCACGATCTTTTCCTCGTTCCATCCCTTCAGCTCGAAATGGTGGTGAATGGGCGCCATGCGGAACACCCTCTTCCCCCTGCATTTAAAGGAGAGCACCTGGATAATCACCGACAGGGTCTCCATCACGAATATGCCGCCCACGATCACCAGGAGGAATTCCTGCTTGATCATCACGGCGATCGCGCCAAGGCCCGCGCCCAGGGAAAGGGAGCCCGTGTCGCCCATGAAAAGCTCCGCGGGGTAGGCGTTGTACCAGAGGAAGCCTATGCCCGCGCCGAGCATCGCCCCGCAGAGTATCGACAGCTCACCCGCGCCCCTCACGTAGAATATCTGGAGGTACTCGGCGAACTTTATGTTCCCCGCGAGATAGGCGAAGAGCAGAAAGGTGGCGGAAACGGTGATGACCGGCCCGATGGCGAGGCCGTCGAGCCCGTCGGTCAGGTTTACCCCGTTGGAGGTGCCCACGATGATGAGCACGCAGACGGCGACGTAGAAAATACCCAGGTCCGGGGTGGCATGCTTAAAGAAAGGTATGGAAAGCTGGGTCAGAAAGGACCCCTTGAAGTAGATGAGCAGGCTGACCACCAGGGCACCCGCGCACTCGAGGAGTATCTTCGTTTTCCCCGAGACGCCCTTGTTCTTCAGCCCTTTAAGCTTTCTGAAGTCATCGACGAACCCGATGGCGCCGAATATGACGAGCGTCGCCATGGCGAACCATATATATCCGTACGTCAGGTCTGCCCAGAAGAGCGTCGGAATGATGGTGGCGATGAGGATAACGGAGCCGCCCATCGTCGGCGTTCCCTTCTTGGTCTCGTGCCGGCCGGGCACATCCTCCCGCGTACCGTTATTGACCTTCCATTTTTGAAATGTCTTTATCGCCCGCGGGGTGATCAGAAAGCTTATGAGCAGCGCGGAGAGAATCGAGAGCACCGTCCGGAACGTGATGTAGCGGAACACGTTGAAGACGGTAATCCGCGTATGGAGCAAAAAGAAAAGATGGTACAGCATTAACTCAGGGCCTCCACTACTTCATCGAGGCCAAGGGCCCTCGATCCTTTCACCAGCACGATGTCGTCGCGGTCGAGTCTTCCCCTGACGAAATCGACTATTCCTTTCTTGTCATCGAAGAGGCGCACCCGGCCGTTTCCCGCCTCGATCGCCGCCGCCTTCATCTCGCCGCCGACGGCCAGGACCAGGGACAGGTCGCTCTCCCGTATGAGACGGCCCAGCCCACGGTGGTACTCGCCCGATTTCGCGCCCAGCTCGCGCATGTCCCCGAGGATGGCGACCCTCTTGCCCCTGCACGGAAGGGAAGAAAGGGTCCTGACGGCCAATTCCATGGAAGCGGGGTTCGCGTTGTATGTATCATCGATGATGGTATATCCTCCTGCCGAGATTACGGGTCTGAACCTGCCTTTGTACGGCTCGAAGGCGGTAATCCCTTCGGCGAGCGTCGCGGCTTTCACCCCCATGGAAAAGGCGAGCGTAGATGCGGCGAGCACATTATACAAATTATGGCGACCGATCAGGCGCGTCCTCGCCCTGACCTTTTCGCCTCTCAGGTCGAGTTCGATCTCGAACCCTTCGATCCCGGCGTCGGCTGCTACCCGGAGCATGAAGTCCGCGCTTCCCCGCATGCCGAAGGTATAACGCGCGCAGTCCGCCCTCTTATAGGGCGCGAGGGAAGGATCGTCCGCATTGATAAAAATGGCGCCTCCGGGCAGGGTCCCCTCGAAGAGGTCGAGCTTCTCCCCGGCCACCCCTTCCAGGTCGTTTAGGCCCTCCAGGTGTGACGGCGCGACATTGGTGATGAGGGACATGTGTGGCCTGACCATGCGGGCCAGTGTACGTATCTCCCCCCTGTGGTTCGTGCCCAGCTCGAAGATGCAATACTCCGGGGTCCCCTCGACGGCCAGCATCGTCTTTGCCGCGCCTACCTGGTTGTTGTAGTTTTTCTCGTTGGAAACGACCGGGATGACGCCGGACGCGAGATGGACGAGCAGCTCTTTCGTCGTCGTCTTGCCGTTGCTCCCGGTTATGGCGACGAACGAGGCCGGGATCTGTCCCCTCTTCCAGGACGCCAGATCGAGCAGCGCCTTGTTCGTGTCGTCGACGAGGATGATCGTCCCCCGTGCGTTGGTGTATATCTCCGGCCTCGTTCCGTCGCAGAGGCTGCCTCCGCCGGAGCGTCCGTATGCCTTGTCGATGAAAACATGGCCGTCAAAAGAAGGTCCCTTCAGGGGGATGAAGAATTCGCCGGGCTCGATGGTCCTCGAATCGGTCGATATCGCGGAGAAGGTCGTCCTCTCGACCCGGTGAGCCGTTCCGTTCACGCCCTGAATGAGAGACTCAACCGGCCACACGTACACACTCCTCTATCACCTGCCTGTCGCTGAAGGGATAGGCGGACTTCCCGATAATCTGATAATCTTCGTGGCCCTTACCGGCCACCAGCACCACGTCCTTGTCCTTTGCCATGGCGATCGCCCCGGCAATCGCCGCCCTCCTGTCTTCTATGACCTTGAAGGCACATCCGGCAATACCCGGCTTGATCTCCCCGATGATGGAAAGGGGATCTTCCGTGCGCGGGTTATCCGACGTGACGAACGTAAAGTCTGCCAGTCCGGAGGCGATGCGGCCCATGAGGGGTCTTTTCGTCCTGTCCCTGTCGCCGCCGCATCCGAATACCACGATCAACCTGCCCTGGCGGACGCGGTTGAGCGTCTCCATCGTCTTCTCCAGGGCGTCGGGCGTGTGGGCGTAGTCCACGAACACATAAAACCCCTTGTCCGTCGCGACCCTCTCCAGCCTTCCGGGCACCCCTTCGAGGCTTGACAGCCCGGCGCCGATGACGTCGGCCGGCATGCCCGCCCCATGACCGAAAAGCGCGGCCGCGAGGATGTTGGACACGTTGAAGAGGCCGACCAGGGGTGTGGCCACCCTCACGCTTCTGCCTTTGACGGAAAGCTCCAGGTCAAGGCCGTCGATACTCTCGTGAAGGGCGGTGGGGTACGCATCGGCCGCGCCCCGGCTGCTGTAGGTGAGCGTCGTTATCGGTGGCCCGGGGACGAGAGAGCGCGCGTAAGGATCGTCGATATTGAGTATCGCGCACTTCTTCTCCTTCGTGCTCTCCCTGAGGCAGTGGTGGAAGAGAAGCGCTTTCGCCTGCCGGTAGTGCTCGAAATCGCCATGATAATCGAGGTGGTCATGGGTAAGGTTCGTGAATATGGCGCAATCGAAATCGACGCCCTCCACCCTGCCCTGATCGAGGGCATGGGAAGAGACCTCCATCACCGCGTAGCCGACGTCGCCTGCGCTCATGGCAGCGAGAAGCGACTGGATATCCACGGATTCGGGCGTCGTGTTGGCCCCTTTTTGCACGTGTTGGCCATAGCGGTAAGAGATGGTGCCTATCACGCCTGATTGTGCCCCCGATGCCCGCACTATCGACTCTATCAGGTAGCTTACGGTCGTTTTCCCGTTGGTGCCCGTGATCCCCGTGACATTGATCCGCCGGGAGGGGAAGCCGTAGAACCTGGCGGCTACCCGGGCGAGGAGCAGCCGCACGTCTTCGGTGACGACAAGGCAGGGGATGTCGCCGGGCAGCGGCCCCTCCGAGACGATGACCGAAGCCTTCCTGCTCAGCGCATCCTGAAGGAAAGACGTGCTCGAACCCGTGGCGAAAAACATGGCGCCTTCCCGGACCTCCCTTGAATCCTTGGTGATCCCCGTTATCTCCTGCCCCTGGGAGAGTCCGCCCCTGATCGTCGTCACCGGCATGCCGGTCAAAAGCTCCCCGAGCTTCATTCGCTTTCGACTCTCCCCTGGATGACGCACTCCTGCTCCCCTTTCAGCCTTTCGAAGGCCCTCGGGGATTGGCTCACGATGTGCCCGTTGCCGTACACTTTGATCCTGCCCGTATGGGCGGAAAGCTTGCCGATGGCGAGCCTCATGGGCAGGCTCGCGAGATTCGGCATCATCCACTCGGCCTCGGCGATCTTCCTGCCGTCCTGAAGCCCTCTTTCGCCCCTGGTAATCATGAACCCGCTCTTCCCCTTCACGATCGCGATCTCTCTCGACGAAAAGGGAAAGAGCCCGTCGCACATCGTCCCCACGTGCTTGTTGTACATCACAATCAGTTTTTCTTCGTCCACCCGGTATCCTTTGCCGAGGATGACGTCGTCGGCGCTCAGCTCGGACGAAAGGCTTAAGCCTTCTTTCCTTAAAAAATCCGACACCCGCTTTTGTCCTATTGTGTTAAGAATACTCCTTACGCCGTCTTCATCGTGATCTTTAAGAATTTCAACAGGTTTTTTCCAGATCACATTATTGTATGCATCCTTTTTTCCGAAAATCAAACCCTCCTTTTCTATCCAGCCCTCCTTTATCGCGTAGCAGACGATGGGGACGGAAATAAGGAGGGAGGGCTCTATCCCTGACCGGACGGCCGGTGTGGGCTGGTTGTCTTTCATCGTCGCAGGCTGGTTTACGGCCTCCGGTCTTGCCGTAGCTTCGTCTGCTTCTGCCGACGCAGGGGAAGCAGGGGACCGGGATAGAGCCCGTTGTTGAGATGGAGAGGCGGTGCGGTCGGTGTTATCGATATCGGAAACCGTTAAAATCATGCCCTTTGACGGTGGCGTCTGTTCCTCCGATATCCTTCTCATACTCATTTTTTCTGGAAATCGAAACGTCACGGAAACATAGAGGAGGCACATGAGCGCGAAAACAAGGAAAGCCCTTTTTTTGGACTTCTTGTTCATCTCAAGACCACCACCTCTTTATCGTTTGGCCTCTTGAGTCCGAGTCTTTCCTGGGCGGCGAACTCGACGTACCCCTTTTGGCTGACGGCCGCAAGCTCCATTTTCAGGGCCTTGTTTGTCTCGACGACCTCTTTTTCCTTTCTGAGCCTTTCCATGAATTGGCCCCTGGCCTCCTCGCAGACATTTGCCAGGAAGAAAAAGAGCAAGGCCAGGACAATGCAGGAGACCGCTGCCGCAACAATGCCCGGAGGCGATACCCGCGAATGCCTGTACCGCCTGTGCTCGACCCTGATATACGCGCTTCTGCCCGCCACCTTCGTGATCATAATTTCTCTGCTATCCTCAGCTTTGCGCTCCTGGCCCTCCGGTTCGTCCTGATCTCCGGGTTACCGGGCCTGATCGGTTTTTTTGTCACCGGCCTCAGGAGGGGGTTATCCCTGAAAAATGTCTTCACTATCCGGTCTTCGAGGGAGTGAAAGGTGATGACGCCTATCTTCCCCGAACCCCTGACCACGTCGGTTGCGTCCCGCAAGCCGTCCGCCAGGTTCGCAAGCTCCCTGTTCACCTCTATCCGCACGGCCTGAAATGCCTTGGTGGCGGGATGGGTTTTCCCCCTTCCTTTCTTCGCCGCCGCNNAGCCGCGACGATATCGGCCAGGTCCTTCGCATTCGTTATGGGTCCCTTCTTCCTCGTCTCCACGATCGCGTGCGCAATCCTTTCGGCATCGCCTTCTTCCCCGTACTCCCTGATGATGCGCGTCAGGGCGAGATAGCCGTACCTGTTTACCACCTCCCAGGCCGTGAGCGGTTCCTCCAGGTCTATACGCATATCGAGGGCGTCCTCGTCGCCGAAGCTGAAGCCCCTTTCGCCCGACATCTGGTACATGGATATGCCAAGGTCAAAAAGCACCGCATCGACCTCCCCGATCGACTCCTCCCGCAGAATAGCCTTGAGGTCCCTGAAGTTCCCTTTCTTCAAGAGCACCCGGTCCTTATACGGCGAGAGCCGGACTTTTGCCAGGGCCAGCGCATCGACATCTGCGTCTATGCCCACGAGTCTTAAACCGCGGTATCTTTCGAGTAGGTGGTATCCGTGTCCCCCGCCCCCGACCGTCGCGTCCACGAACAGGTCATCGCCGTCGCCGACAAGATTGTGCAGGACTTCATCGAGGAGGACGGGTATATGGTCATATCCCTTCAAAGACCGAGTTCCGAGGCGATATCAGCCATTCTTTCCATATCCGACGTCGCCTGCCTCACCACCTCGGCCCACGCCCCTTCGGCCCATATTTCTATCTTCCTGTTCATCCCGACGATGATGACATTCTTCTTGATCGCCCCGTAGTTTCTCAAAGACTGGGGTATGAGTATCCTTCCAAGCCTGTCTATGGGGCACTCGGATGCACCGGAGTAAAAGAACCTCAAAAAGTTCTTTGCCTCCTTTTTGGCGACCCCCGATCTCTCTATCCGCCCCTGAAGCGCTTCCCATTCTGCTTCGGGATAGGCCGCGACGCAGCCGTCCAGGTTGGTGAGGATCAGCTTGTGGGATGGGAGACTCTCCCTGAACTTGGCGGGAATGCTGAGCCTTCCTTTGTCGTCTATGGCGTATTCATATCTGCCCGAAAACATTATCCCACCTTATCCCACCTTATCCCACTAATAAGAGTTATACTTGTCGCCCCTTTCTTTGTCAAGAAGTTTTTACCCCTTATCGTACTCTTTCTCGCCGGGCGCCGGGTGGGGGGCCAGGGCACGCATCTTCCGGACGAAGGCCTCCCGCTTTCGGGCCGCCGGACTGCAACGAGCGCATCTCCCTTTCACTTTATTCCATTTTTTTCTTGACAAGAAAGAAGGCTCTTGGTACCGTAACGGGATAAGAGGACTAACCAATAGTTAACTTTGGACTAACCAATATGAGGGGATGAACTTCGTGGACAAGGATTTGCTCACACCCGCAAAACAGGTGAAGAGACACCAACTGATCAGCCAGGAGATAAAGAAGACGATCATCGACGGGACCATGCAGCCGGGCGACAGGCTGCCTCCCGAACGCGAGCTTTCGGCGACTTTCGGGGCAAGCCGTATCGTCATACGCGAGGCGCTCAAGGGCCTGGAGGCATCGGGCCTCGTGGTCATCAAGCCCGGATCGGGTGTCTTTGTCACGCACGGCCCCTCGAAAACGATGAGTGACTCCCTCTATTCGATCCTCCGCATGCAAAACACCTCCATAAGCGAAGTGACCGAGGCGCGTCTCATCATAGAGCCGAATATTGCGCGGATTGCGGCGGCACGAGCGACCGAAGCGGATTTCCAGAGGCTGGAGGCGAACATCCGCGAGGCCCGGCGCGTGAGCAGCGAGAAGATCCCGGCGACCGCACAGAATATCGGGTTTCATTCGATACTGGCGGAAATGACGCACAACACGGTCATCATCCTCACCATGAAATCGCTCTTCGAAGTCCTTGACGCCATGTTTATGGACTTCTCGGAGAACTCCGCGCGAAGGTTGCGCATCTCACGCGACTCGCTCAACCAGCACGTAAAGATTATGAAGGCACTCAGGGGAAAAGACCCTGAAAAAGTATACCGCCTCATGTTCGATCATATCGTCGAGATCCAGGGAGGGTTGACGGAAACGGTTTCACCTCACCTCACGTAGACTCAGATCGGCACGCTGTGCCGTGAAACACATAAAACGAGAAAGCACGGGAACTTTACAGGGGGGGGAGATATGGGTAAGTTCCTTAAGGCCGCACTCATGGTCAGCGAGTGGATGGATATGATTGCCGTCTGCGCACTGACGTTCATGATGTCCCTGACGATGGCGGACGTCATCTTCAGGTCCTTCGGCACACCTATCATCGGCGCGTACGAGATAGTCGGTCTTTCGTGCGCCATTACCATAGGATTTGCCATACCGTTCACGTCGTGGAAACGGGGGCACGTCTATATGGATTTTATCGTCGACCGGCTTCCTCAACGCAGGAAAACCGCCCTCATGGTCATCACGCGCCTCATGGTGATCCTGCTTTTTATCTTCATCGGCGTCAACCTCTTCATGCTCGGCCGCGAGTACTATGTCTCGCACGAGGTCTCGCAGACCATCAGAATGCCGATCTATCCTTTCGTCTACGCGGTGAGCCTCGTCTGCTTTGTCGAGTGTTACGTCATCTTCTGCGACATGCTGAAGGTGCTGGGAGGCTACCATGAATGAGGTAATGATCGGGATCCTGGGAATACTGGTGCTTCTCTTCCTCTTTGCCATGGGTATCGAGCTTGCCTTTGCCATGGCCATCGTGGGCTTCGTAGGTTTCTCGTACCTGGTCTCTTTCAAGGCCGCCCTCGACCTTCTGGGCAGGGATGTTTTTGAAGTCATCTCCAATTACGCCTATACGGTATTTCCCCTCTTCATCTTTATGGGGCAGATCGGATTCAACTCGGGTATAGCGGTACGCCTCTACGATGCCGCATACAAATTCATCGGCCACGTTCCCGGAGGCCTCGCCATGGCTACCGTTGCGGGAGCCACCGCTTTTAAGGCCATCTGCGGGTCATCGACCGCCACGTCCGCCACCTTTGCGAGCGTCGCCGTTCCTCAGATGGACCGTTACAAGTATGACCGGAGGCTCTCGACGGGGATCGTCGCCTCCGTGGGCACGCTCGGATGCCTGATCCCGCCCAGTGTCTTTCTCATCATACTGGGCATCCTCACCGAGCAGTCGATCGGGAAGCTCTTTCTCGCCGGCATCATCCCCGGCCTTCTCACGGCCGTCCTCTTCGTCCTGATCATCTACGGGTGGTCGAAGATCAATCCCGACCTCGCGCCGCGGGGGCCCCGCTTCACCTGGAAGGAACGCGCCGCCTCCGTGCCGGAGACCATGTGGGTGCTCATTATCTTCGTCCTCGTGGTGGGCGGCATTATGTGGGGCTTCTTCTCGCCCACGGAGGCGGCCAGCGTAGGCACCTGCGCGGTCCTTTTTCNNCTTCTCTCCATCGTCAAGAAGGACATGAGCTTCAAAGTCTATCTCAAATCAGCGCGGGACGGGTTGCGCACCGCGTGCATGCTGCTCATGCTTATCGCCGGCTCGGCGGTCCTGGGTCATTTTATCGCCGCCACGAACATACCCAAGGTGACCGCGGACTGGGTCGTCGGCCTCCCCGTCA
>PLSJ01000065.1 GCA_003165115.1 Syntrophaceae bacterium
GAGCGTTTCGTAAGGGGCAAGGGGAAGTTCCACGTCACGCCCTATGTGCCTCCCCCCGAGATGCCCGACGGAGAGTATCCCTTCATTCTGACGACGGGCCGCATGCTCTACCACTACCACGGTGTGCTTTCGAGAAAGTCCGAGGGCCTTTCCACGATGGCCCCGGCGCCGACCATAGATATCGGCCGGGAGGACGCAAGGAAACTGGGTATCGACGCCGATGGGGCCATGGTTTCCGTAGAGTCGAGGCGGGGCCGCATCGAAGCCAGGGCGCGAATTACCGACGATCTCCAGGAGGGACTCGTTTTTATGACCTTCCACTTCAGGGAGGCGGCCGTGAACAATTTGACCCTCGCTGCCCTCGACCCTGTGGCGAAGATTCCCGGCTACAAGGTCTGCGCGGTGAAGATCCGGAAAGCGTAACCGAGGCGACGCGGGCCGATTTCGCGTCAAAGGGGCCGTCGGATGGCCGCTCTGCAAAAGAGAAAATACCGTGTTGACAGGTGAGGGGGAAGGTGCTATCCTGAGCTGTGATTTCCTTCACTTCCGTTTCGTTGACTACAAACACCTCCACATTCAAAGAAGGAAGCACGTTGTCGTTTCGAGGGGTGGGTGCCACCTTAACGATACAGGAGAAAAGGCATCGAGCCGGGGGCAGATTTAAACAAGGGTGAAGGTCTTTTGCGGTCAGGGGTTGCCGCTCAATTATCAAAACCGGAAAACGAAATGGAAGGAGCGGCATGTGGCCACCGAGCGACGCGGGATACGCAAGGACGGGGGCGGCCGCGCACATAAATCGGTCTCAAAAGCTGCCCCATGGTCCCGAAAAGGCCCGTGAAGGAGTACTGTAGAGAACGATGAGGTTGACGGACATTCGGAATATTCTTCACGCCGACGTTCTTTATGGCGAAGACTTGCTGGACCGGCAGGTAAAGACCGGTTTCGCGTGCGACCTGATCAGCGAAATGCTCGTCCACGCCAATTCGGGGACCCTCCTCATCACCTCACTCACGAATCCCCACGTCATCCACACCGCCCAGGTGACCGATGCGGCGGGCGTTATTTTCGTGGGGGGAAAGAAGCCGAACCTCTCGATGGTCAGCACGGCGAACGGCAGCCGCGTCCCCCTCCTCGCGACGGACCACCTGACCTTCAAGTGCTGCGTCCTGCTCTCCGAGCAGGGGATCAAGGAAGAGGAGCGGATTCCCGCTTCCGTGACGGAGGCATCAGGGGTTAACAGCAAGAGCGAGCCTCGCCTTATCATCGAGTTTGCCATCCACGAGAAGGATTTCCTCATGGCCGGGGAATCCGCGTCGAAGACGAAAAAGGCCCTGCAACAGTTGGGATTGAAGGGCGAGGCGGTAAAGAATACGGCCATCATCGTCTATGAGGCGGCGATGAACGTGGTTATCCACGCGAACCACGGGCAGATCAAGATCGTTATCGTGCCCGAAGAGGTCCTTGTCGTCACCGAAGACGTAGGTCCCGGTATTCCGGACATAGAGCTTGCCATGGAAGAGGGGTATTCGACCGCCCCGAATGAGATACGGGAAATGGGCTTCGGCGCCGGAATGGGACTGCCGAACATCAAGCGCTGCTCCGACGAGCTGAAAATAAGGTCTGAGTCCGGGGTCGGTACGGTCCTGGAGGCACGGATCCATCTGAGGCAAAAAGAGGACGTCCGCCGGGAAGAGGGGTGATCTATGCCTAACTACTTTCATTCGGTCATGCTCGACGAGGAGAAATGCCAGGGGTGCACGAACTGCATCAAGCGCTGCCCCGTCGAGGCCATCCGGGTACACCGCGGCAAGGCAAAGATCATCGAAGAGCGCTGCATAGACTGCGGGGAGTGCATCCGCTGCTGCCCCAACCATGCGAAAGTCGCGATCACCGATTCCCTGGGGAGGCTCGCCGGTTTCGATTACAGGATCGTGCTGCCCGCACCCTCCTTTTTTGGCCAATTCCGGGAGGAGAAGCATATCGGGAGGATACTCGAAGCCTTCTTGCGCATCGGCTTCGACGAGGTCTTCGAGGTGGCGTTGGCGGCAGAGGTCGTGAGCTTCATGGTGAGGGGCTATCTCGAGACGAAGAAATACAAGAAGCCTCTGATCTCCGGCGCGTGCCCGACGATCCTCCGGCTCATGCAGATGCGTTTTCCCGACCTCCTCGAGCAGGTGGCGCCCATCATGACGCCTATGGAAGTGTCGGCCCGGCTCGCGAAGCAGGACGCCGCCAGAAGGACCGGGATCCCCTACGACCGGATCGGCGCGTTCTTCATCACGCCCTGCCCCGCGAAGGTGACCGAGGTACGGCAGCCCCTTCACGTAAAGAAGTCCGCGGTGGACGGCGTCATCGGCGCTTCGGTGATTTACAAGGACCTGATAAAGCAGCTCTGCAAGATAAAGGGCGACAACGAGGACCTTCACCGGGCGACGAGCCGGGGGATGGGCTGGGGCTACCTCACGGGCGAATCGAGGGCCATAGGCTCTCCTTCCACCCTGTCCACCGGGGGCATTCAGAACGCCGTCAGCATCTTCGAAGAAATAGAGCGGGGGGGTTTGGAGGACGTGGACTTCATCGAGGTCCAGGCGTGCGAGGGCGGCTGCGTGGGAGGGCCCCTCAACATCCAGAACCTCTTCGTGGCACGGGTGAACCTGAAGAACATGGTCAACAGGTACAGGACGAAGAAGGCCTATTTCGATGAAAAGGACCTGTTGGCGTTTTATCAGCAAGACGCCTTCTGGTCCACGGAGCCCGTGTTGCCCAGACCCATCATGGTGCTCGACGGAGATGTCTCCAAGGCGCTGGTAAAGATGGAGCGGCTCGACGCGATCACCGCGACCCTTCCCGGACTCGATTGCGGCGCGTGCGGCTCACCGAACTGCCGTGCCCTGGCCGAGGATATCATCCGGGGTCTCGCTTTCGACACGGACTGCATAGTCAAGTTGCGGGAACGGGTGAAGACCCTCGCCGAGGAGATACTCGATCTTGCCAGGAAGCTGCCCCAGTCCATGGCTAACGGCTCTGCAAAAGAAAAAGAGCGCACGGCCCAAAAGGAAAACGCAGGAGAATAGAATGACGGTTGGTGAACTTGCGAGCGCACTCGATCTTGAGGTTCTTACGGGTGAGGTGAGCCTTTGCGAAGAGGTGAAGTACGGATATACGTCGGACCTTCTCTCGGACGTCATTGCCAACGCCCAGGAGAACTCGGTATGGATCACGGTTCAGCGGCACATCAACATCCTGGGTGTGGCGACGCTGAAGAACATCGTGGCCATCATCACCCCCCGCAGCCTGAAGGTCGACAAAGAGCTGATCGAGCGGGCCCGGGCGGAAAAGGTGGCGCTCCTGCGGAGCGCGCTGCCCGCTTTCGAAGTTTCGGGCGCGCTGTACGAGATGCTGAAAAAGGCTTGAGGGGTGCCCCTTTTCTCCTGTGATTTCCACATCCACTCGACCCTGTCCCCCTGTTCCAGCCTCGACATGTCTTCGAGGGGAATTGTGGACAGGGCAAGGGAGGTCGGACTGGACATAATCGCCATCACCGATCACAACATGGTGGAGAACGGCCCGTACGTGACGGCCGCGGCGGGGGTGTCCGGCCCCACGGTATTGTTCGGGATGGAACTGCAGACGATCGAAGAGGTCCACCTGCTCATCCTGTTCCCCGATTACGAGACCGCAATCGAGATGCAGGAGATGGTCTACGATCTGCTCCCGGCGGTCGAGAACGACCCCGATTATTTCGGGGACCAAGTGGTGGTCGACGAGAACGACAGGATCGTCCGGTTCGAGGGCAGACTCCTCCTCAACTCGTCGGGCATCTCGATCAACGACGCGGCATCGTGGGCGCGGGCCCATGGCTGCCTCGTGATCCCCGCCCATATAGACAGTCCCACCTACGGCATTATCACGCAGCTTGGGTATGTGTCCCAGGAGATCCCCTTCGACGCCCTCGAAGTCGCGAGCGAGAAACGGCTGAAAGCAGTCCTCCCCTTTATCCTTGCCAAGGACCTCCCCATTGTCGGTTTTTCCGACGCCCATTACCTCAAGGACATAGGAAAGAGACGGATATCGCTCCCTCTCGCGGAGCCGAGTTTTGCGGAGGTGGCAAAAGCGCTCCGCACCTTCGGGAACACGGCCCGCATGCATGAAGGGATGTGCCCGGAGGCCCCAGGCTGATGCTGGCGGAGCTGAGCGACCATGTCATGGACATCGCCATGAACTCTGTGAGGGCCGGGAGTAAGAACATCAGCATCTCGGTCATCGCGGCGAAGGAGCAAAACCTGCTTACCGTCACGATCAGCGATGACGGGACGGGCATGACGGCAGAGATGCTGAAGGTCGCCTCCGACCCTTTTTTCTCTACGAAGAAAAAGAAGAAGGTGGGTCTTGGCATCTCGCTCCTCCAGGGGGCGACCCAGATGTGCGGAGGAGAGTTTTCCCTGGAGAGCACTCCAGGCGAGGGCACGACCGTACGCGCGACGTTTGCCCTCGACCATCCGGACCTGCCTCCGATGGGGAACCTGAAAGAGACGATCCTGCTGCTTTGCGTGAGCAATCCGGAGGTGCGGTTCGTGTTTCGGTACCGCCTGGAGGGCGGGGAGATCGTATTGGATACGAATGAGATTCAAGAGGTATTGGGCGGGGTGCCGATCAATAATCCACAGGTGATCGGCTTCCTTCAACGGTATCTGGACGAACGCTTATAGGACCGCATAATGCGGGACCTTGCAAGGAGGAGATTCGGCGGCGTAAGACATGGTGAATCGATAGGGGCAGTGCGTTAGGTCAAATTCTTCACATTTGGAGGTGGGTCACATGAACCTGGACGAGCTGAAAGCAATTAGGGAGAAGGCAAAGAAAGACATCCAGTTACGGCAGAAAGAGGCCCGGATCAAGATCGTCGTGGGCATGGGAACGAGCGGCATTGCTTCCGGGGCGCGGGAGGTCCTGAGGTCGTTTGTCGACGAGATCGCAGGGAGGAATCTCGTGGACGTCATGGTGACACAGACCGGCGAAAAAGGGTTCGCCTCGCAGGAGCCGATGATCGAGGTGCTCGAAGAGGGTAAGCCCGGGGTGATCTATGGCAACATGGATGCGGAAAAAGCACGGAAGGTTGTGGCGGAGCATATCGTAAAGGGCAACCCGGTCCTTGAATACGTTATCGAAACGAGCTGATGAGGAGGACGAGCATTGGATAGAGAAGCCATAGTAAAAGGGTTCGAACCGCAACTCCACAACATTCTCTACATACTGCACGAACTGCAGGACAACAACCCCCGGCATTTCGTGGCGAAAGAGGACATCGAGGCGTGCGCGGATTATCTGAAGGTGCCTTACAGCTACGTCCACGGCGTTGCCACCTTCTACACCATGTTCAGCCTCACGCCCAGGGGACGCCATATCATCAGGCTTTGTGATTCACCGCCGTGCCATCTTATGGGTTCGACGACCGTCCTTGACTACCTCAGGCAGAAGCTCGGCATCGATGTAGGAGAGACGACCCCCGACGGCGCATTCACCCTGGAGCTCGCCAGTTGCCTCGGGATCTGCGGAGTCGCCCCCGCCATCATGATAAATGACGAGATGTTCGGCAAACTTACTCCGGACCGGGTGGACGGGATCCTGGAGGAGAGGAGAAAGGGCGTATGAATATAGCGAGAAGCCACGTATTGATAAGCATCGACGCGGGTACGATAATGGCCGGGGCCCGGGGGGTCCAGGCCGAGCTTGTCGAGGAGATCAAGAAGAAGGGACTGTCAGGCGAGGTGGCCGTCCTCGAGACGGGCAACCTCGGCGTCACCGGCATGGGCGTGGTGCTCGTCGTCTATCCGGAAGGTTTCTACTACGGGAACGTCACCAAGGAAGACATACCCGAGTTTGTCGAAGAGCAGTTGTTGAAAGGCAGGCTGGTGAAGCGGCTCCTTCTCACCCAGGCGCCGAAGCGCTTTATCATCAGAAGGGAAAAGATGGGGCTCACGAAAGAGCAGCCCCGGATCGTGCTCAAGAATTGCGGCTTCATCAACCCGGAAAGCATCGAGGAGTATATCGCCGCGGGCGGCTACGAAGCGGCATCGAAGGCCCTGACGGCGATGACGCCGGAAGAGGTGATCGGGGAAGTGAAGCGCTCGGCGCTCG
The DNA here is from genome assembly GCA_003165115.1 of Syntrophaceae bacterium. Taxonomy (GTDB): domain Bacteria; phylum Desulfobacterota; class Syntrophorhabdia; order Syntrophorhabdales; family WCHB1-27; genus BOG-1155. The sequence continues at coordinate 6,139 of PLSJ01000065.1, forward strand.
CCGGCCGTGGAGGCGCGGCCTTCCCCACGGCAGCCAAGTGGGAGTTTGCGCGGAAAGCGCCGGGAGAGGAGAAATTCATTATCTGCAATGCGGACGAAGGAGAGCCGGGCACGTTCAAGGACAGGCTCATCCTGGAAGGCGACCCCCACAAGCTCCTCGAAGGCATGCTTATAGCCGGCTACGCGGTGGGTGCGTCGAAGGGCTTCATCTATATCAGGGGGGAGTACGCACTTTCCATCGAGCGTACGGAAAAGGCCATCGCCGATGCGCGCTCTTACGGTCTCCTCGGAAACACGATATTCGACAAGCCTTTCGGCTTCGACATCGAGGTGATGAAGGGCGCCGGCGCTTACGTCTGCGGCGAGGAGACGGCCCTCATAGAATCTCTCGAAGGGCATAGGGGCCATCCGAGAAACAAGCCGCCCTATCCCGTCGTGTCGGGTCTTTGGGGCAAGCCCACCGTTGTCAACAACGTCGAGACCCTGGCGAATATCGCGGAGATCGTGCGGAACGGCGCGAACTGGTTCAAGCAGTACGGGACGCCCAAGTGCGCGGGGACGAAGGTCTATACGATCCTGGGACACGTCGCGACCCCCGGACTCATCGAAACCGAGATGGGCACCACCCTGAGAGACATCATCTATGATTACGGCGGCGGCATCGGCGACGGCAAACAGTTCAAGGGCGCGCTCGTGGGCGGGGCCGCGGGGGCGTTTCTGGGTCCCGATATGCTCGACGTGCAGATGGACTTCGTGAACCTGAAGGAATATGCGGCGGCACTGGGGAGCGGCGCGATACTCGTCATGAATCAGGACACCTCCATGGTCGACATGCTGAAAAGCGTGCTCCACTTCTTCAAACACGAGTCGTGCGGCCATTGCGCGCCCTGCCGGCTCGGCACTGCCAGGCTCGTGGAGATCGTCGACCGGATCGCGGACTCGGAAGCGAAAGCCGACGACGTGGACCGGCTTCTCGCGATCGCGAGCGTCATGAAGGATACGTCCTTCTGTCCCCTGGGGCAGTCTCTCTATCTTCCGGTTTCCAGTTGTCTTAAGTACTTCCGGGAAGAGATAGCGGGCAGCTGAAGGGCTGCCGAACGCGGAAAAGCAAGGAGGTCGTAATAAAGATGATAAAAGCCACGATAAACAAAGTTGAAATAGAAGTCCCGGAAGGAACAACCATACTCGATGCGGCGAGGAAGGCGAACTTCGCCATACCGACCCTGTGCCGCCACCCCGATCTCACGCCCGGAGGATCCTGCGGCGTCTGCGTTGTCGAAGTGGAAGGCTTTCCCGCCCTCAGAAGGGCGTGCATGACCCAGCTGGAGAAGGGGTGGGTGGTGAGCACCAACACCGCGCGCGTCAGGAACGCCCGCAGGGAGATCGTCGATCTCATCCTTTCCGACCACGACGCCGATTGTCTGACGTGCATCAAGAACGGCCGGTGCGAGCTGCAGGACGTCGCCCGCGTCGTGGGCATCAAGGACGTGACGAACCAGGGCAAAAACCATAAGAAAGCCATCGATAGGTCGCGCGTCGCGCTCGTGAGGGACCCGAACAAGTGCATCCTTTGCGGCCGATGCATCACTGTCTGTTCCGACATACAGACCGTGAACGCCCTGACCCTCGACGGCAGGGGGTTCGACACCTCGGTGAGCACCGTGCTCAATCAGGGCATGGGCAACAGCGCCTGCGTGAATTGCGGGCAGTGCACCGTCTTCTGCCCCGTGGGCGCGCTCTACGAGAACAGCCAGACCGACGAGGTGTGGAAGGCGCTCAACGATCCGGACAAGCACGTGGTGGTGCAGGAGGCGCCCGCCATCAGGGCGCAGCTCGGCGAGGAGTTCGGGATGGAGCCCGGCACCATCGTCTCCGGAAAACTCCACGCGGCCTTGAGGAGGATGCGGTTCGACGCGGTTTTCGACACGAACTTCACCGCCGACCTCACCATCATAGAGGAAGGAACCGAGGTGGTGGACGCGATAAAGACGGGCAGAAGCCTTCCCATCATCACGTCGTGCAGCCCGGGATGGATAAAATTCATGGAGACCTTCTATCCGCACCTGCGCGGCCACATCTCTACGGCGAAGTCACCCCAGCAGATGTTCGGCGTGCTGGCGAAAACATACTATCCGGAAGTGAAGGGCATTCCCGCCGAAAAGATCGTGTCGGTTTCCGTCATGCCCTGCACCGCGAAAAAATTCGAGGCCCAGAGGCCGGAGATGTGGTCGAGCGGCTTTCAGGACGTCGATTACGTCCTCACCACGAGGGAGCTTGCGCGCATGATGAGGGAAGCCGGACTCGACCTGAAGGATATGCCGGACGAGCCCGCGGACGATCCGCTCGGCGAATACACGGGCGCGGCGACGATCTTCGGCGCGACCGGGGGCGTCATGGAAGCGGCGCTCCGCTCCGCCTATTTCCTCGTCACGGGCCGTGAGCTGGAGAACGTCAACATCCTTCCGGTGAGGGGGATGACGGGGGTAAAAGAGGCGGAGGTCCCGGTGGACGGCCTGACGCTGAAAGTAGCGGTGGCGCACGGCCTCGGCAACGCGAGGAAGCTGCTCGACAAGATCTCTTCCCAGCTCGCGGAGACGGGGAAGAGCGAATACCATTTCGTGGAGATAATGGCGTGTCCCGGCGGCTGCGTAGGCGGCGGAGGACAGCCGTGGGGCAGCACCATGGCGCAAAGGGCGCGGCGCGGCGAGGCACTGTACGAGGAAGACGCATCGTTACCGAAAAGACGGTCCCACGAGAACGCGTCCGTGGCCGTGCTTTACGAGAAGTTCCTGAAAACACCCAATTCCGAAAAGGCGCACCATCTTCTCCACACCCACTACAATGCGCGGAGCAAGGTGGACGGAAAGGTAGTGAAAGAGGACTGACCCGCCCGATAGGGGCACAGGAGCCTCTTACAGGGGCGCAAGAAGAGGCTTTTATTAAGGAGGATCGCATGTCGGATCAACACACGTGTGCCTGTGCGGATGCACAGGAAGAAGAACTCTATCCGAAGCTCTCGGAGATCGTGGAGGGGAACAGGGGAAAGCCCGAAAACCTCATCATGGTTTTGCACAAAGCGCAGAATCTGTTCGGTTACCTCCCGAAGAAGGTCCAGCAGATCGTCGCGGAAGGGCTCGGTCTTTCGCTGAGCCAGGTCTACGGGGTCGTGACCTTCTATTCGTTCTTCTCGACGTCTCCGAAAGGACGGAACACGATCAAGGTGTGCCTCGGCACCGCGTGCTACGTCCGGGGAGGACAGCAGGCCCTCGGGAAGGTCGAGAACGAACTTGGGATCAAGGTGGGCGGCACCACGGAAGACAGAAGGTATTCCGTCGACGTGGTCCGCTGTATAGGGGCATGTGGCTTGGCCCCCGCCATGCTGGTGAACGATGACGTCTATGGGCGGGTCAAGACCACGAAAGTAATGGAAATTCTGGACCGATACGAGTAAGCGAGGGGTGACAGATGGATCTATGTCGGGCTCATATATTGGTGTGTGCGGGTGCTGCCTGCGTCTCTTCCGGCTGTAGGGACATCAGAGATGCTATCGTGGTAAAAGTGAAGGAATACGGGCTGCAGGACGAGGTAAAGGTGATCGAGACGGGGTGCGTGGGCTCCTGCGATCTCGGCCCGCTGGCCCTCGTCTATCCCGAAGGCATATTCTACCAGAAGCTGAAGCCGGAGGATGCGGACGAGATTGTCGGAGAACACCTCTTGAAAGGGAGGATAGTGGAGAGGCTGCTGTACAGGGAGCCGGCGACGGCCAAGACGATCCCCTCTCTCAAGGGCCTCTCCTTTTTCAGGGACCAGGAAAAGATCGTGCTGAGGAACTGCGGCATCATCAACCCCCTGAACATCGAAGAGTATATAGCGAGGGACGGCTACGGCGCCCTCGGCAAGGTGCTCAC
>PLSJ01000372.1 GCA_003165115.1 Syntrophaceae bacterium
GCATCGTCATGAGGATCATCCTTTTCTCCGAAGCCGTCTTCGTCTTTTCCACCATTCTCGCGGTTGCGGCGGCGCTGATCGTTGACAACAGCCTTCCCGTCTTCATTTACGTCTTCCTCGGCAACCTCGTGGCCTCCTACTTTTCCGGCCAGGTCGAAAAGAGGTCCACCGTGCTCGGGGCCGGTTTCTTTTCCGCCCTCATCATGTCGTTCGTGATGTGCCTCTTCCACGGCCTCCTCGGGTATCCCTTTGGCGATTTACCGCTGAAGATCACCCTTGTCCTCCTCGGGGGCGTCGGGAGCAGCCTGATTACGGCCGGCCTCCTCCCGATCATCGAGCAGGTCTTCGACTACACCACCAATTTCAAGCTCCTGGAGCTTGCGAACCTGGAGCACCCTTTGCTCGAACAGATGATGGTGTCGGCCCCCGGCACCTACCACCACAGCATGCTCGTGGGGAACCTGTGCAAGGCCGCCGCCGAGAGCATAGGGGCGCATCCCATATTGACCAGGGTCGCCGCGTACTACCACGATATCGGAAAGCTGAAGATGGCCCACTACTTCATTGAAAACAGGCGGGACGACGATGCGCACCGGAACCTGTCCCCCAGCATGAGCAGCCTCATTATCCTCTCCCATGTGAGGGAGGGGGTGGAGCTCGCGCANNCCTTGTTTCCTATTTCTACCAAAGGGCCAAGGATATGGAGGACCCCGAGCTCTCGCTGATAAACGAGAAAGACTTCAGGTACGCCGGGCCCAAGCCCCAGACGAGGGAGGCGGGCATCGTGATGCTTGCGGACGCCGTCGAGGCGGCCTCACGCACCCTGGAGGACCCGACCCCCAAGAGGATAGAGACCCACGTGCAGAACATCATAGAGCAGATATTCCTGGACGGCCAGCTCGACGAGTGCGAGCTGACACTGAAAGACCTGCACGCCATCCAGAAAAGCTTCATTACTATCCTCATAGGCATTTTTCACCAACGCATAGAATACCCCGAAAGGACGAGCGATGACGGTGCTCATAAGAACTTCCCGAGGCTTGTCGAGACTCGACAAAAAGCGGTTAAGAAGCATAACNNCCCACCAACGTGATCTCCTTTTCTTACCAGGACGGTTTTGAGTCCGAGATACTGGGAGACGTGATCATTTCGGTGGAGCAGGCGCAAAAAGAGGCTGAGGCGGCGGGCCTGCCTACTTACGAAAGACTCGCCGCCCTTATCATCCATGGACTGCTCCACGTGCTCGGGTTCGACCATGAAAAGGGCGGCGCCGAGGCAAGACGGATGAGGTACAAAGAGAAAAAGCTGCTCGATTATGTTAAAGAACTTCCAGAGTATAAAGAGATCGCCCTTTAGGCTCGCCTTCCTCGCGGGGGCGCTCCTCGTCGTCTGCCAGCCNNTTTTCTTCGCGATTGGGAAGGGCAAGGGCCGCCTTAATTTTCTCATGGGCTTCACCACCGGCATCGTCTCTTACACGGGCCTTATCTACTGGGTGGTCGTCGCCATGAACACCTTCGGCGGGATCAGCATGCCCTTCGCCGTCCTGACCCTCTGTCTTTTTGTCCTTTACCTTTCACTCTTCACGGCCTGTTTCACCTGGCTCGTCTCCTTTCTCGACGACCGCTTCCGTATCCCCTTCTTTTTCAGCGCCCCTCCCGCCTGGGTGCTCCTGGAATACCTCAGGGGCGTTCTCCTGTCGGGATTCCCCTGGTCGTTCCTCGCCCATTCGCAGTATAACGTCCTGCCTCTCATCCAGGTGGCGTCGGTCACGGGCACCTATTTTCTCTCTTTCCTCATCGTTGGGATAAACTGCGTGATCTATTACACGCTGGCGAAAAAACGCTTCCCCCTTGTCTACGGCTCTTTCATCGTCTGCCTGTGCGCCGCCTGCCTGGTATTCGGTTATCATCGGATGCAGGAACCGGTCGGCGCCGCCGTCGGCGCTTCCATTATCCAGGGCAATATCCCCCAGGACGTGAAGTTCGACGAAGCGTACAAGACAGGCATCATCAGGACCTATTCGACCCTTACCCTCGAGCGCTCACGCGGGGCCGACCTGGTCATATGGCCGGAGACGGCGATGCCTTTCATCTTCCTCCGGGATGGGGCCGGCAGCGTCGTACGCGCCCTTCCCGCGGCCCTCTCGAACCACCTTCTCCTCGGCACCATATCGAGAGACAGCCGGGGCAGGTACTACAATACGGCATACGTGATCGGGCGCAAGGGGGAGGTCGTCGCGGACTACCGCAAGGTCCATCTCGTGCCTTTCGGTGAATATACCCCGTTGGCCGACTATTTTCCTTTCTTGGAGCGGATCAGCGTTGCCGCGGGTGATTTCTTTTCCGGGCCCTCCCACGACCCCATGATAACGGACGTCGGAAAGATCGGCATGCTCATCTGCTACGAAGGTGTCTTCCCCTCCCTCACGAACGACACGGTGAGAAGGGGCGCGGAGGTGCTGGTCAACATCACGAACGACGCGTGGTTCGGAAAGTCGTCGGCGCCTTACCAGCACTTCTCATCCTACATTTTCAGGGCGGTAGAGACGGACCGCTACGTGCTGCGGGCGGCGAACACGGGTATCAGCGCCATTATCGACCCGCGGGGACGCACGCGCGCAAAGACGGCTATATTTAAGGAAGACGTGCTGAACGGCGCATTCGGCCTGAGGAAAGGAGAGACGCCTTACGTGAGGTATGGGGACTGGTTCGTGCTCTTTTGCCTCCTGCTCCTCGCGGCGGCGGTGCCGGCGCGCGCGGGCCGGCACCGCGCCTCTACCCCACCATCGCCGCCACCGCCTTCCCATACTCCTGACACGCCCTCGGGCCGTCCGGGCCGTTGACGATATCCTCTTTCACGTCGAAGGGGCCGAGTTCCGTCATCCTCATCCCGAGCACCGATTCCATGAGGGCATACACGCGCTCGGCAGCCCCGTCGCCTTCAGTGCTGCTCGGGTGGGAGCGGGGACTGAACGCGCCTCCGGCCTTCCCCTGCAAACCCGCTTTCCCGGCCGTATCGAGCAGGGCTGCGAAAGACCGCGGCATATCGAGGTGATACGTGGGACACCCGAAAACATAGGCATCATACCCGGCCAGGTCGTGGACATCCGCGATTTCGGACGTTTTCCTGACATCCGCCTCATGACCGGCTATCCGCACCCCTTCCGCAACGTATGCGGCCATCTGCTCCGTCGTGCCCGAATTGCTTAAATAGACCACCAATACCTTCGCCATAGCCCGACCTCCATGAGAAAAACCTCTTTTGAGATAAACATAAGGTCCCGACCGGGCCTTCGGCAAGGTGAACGGGCCGCGGGCGGACCCGGCGTGACGTGCGTGGCTGACTATCGCGGTAATAAAGAAGAAAGGGTAAAAGAGCGTCCCCAAGGGGATTTGAACCCNNGCGACTCTCTGCTTAAAAGGCAGATACTCTGCCGACTGAGTTAACGGCCCGCAGAGACAAGAAAATATAGCACTTCGGCCGTATTGTCAAGCTTATTCAAGGTTCGCCGCCATCTTAAATCTAAGGTCTCGTCAAAATGATTGCAACGGCCGTAAAGCCGCCGCTTCCGCCGTGCATCGAGGCCGCATGCCGCAAAAAAGCTGCCTCGAACCCATGATAAAAAGATAATGCTTTTCCTTCGCCATGTGCTTATATTTTATTCATGCCGGGACGGCTTCATTAACGCGGTTTCCCGCGATTTATTTGATTTCTTATCATGACAGGGGGTTTTCATGACGGTAAAACTGGGACCCGACGACCTTTACAAATCCTGCGATCCCGAACAGTTCACCTTCGCCACTACCGATGACGTAGCGACCCATATCGGCACAATAGGCCAGGAAAAGGCCCTGAGATCGCTCGATTTCGGTCTCGATATCGATGCGAAGGGGTTTAATATTTTTGCCCTCGGGGAAACGGGCACCGGGAAAACGACCACCATCACCGCGATGCTGAAGGAAAAGGCGGAAGGCGAAATGGTGCCGCCGGACTGGTGCTACGTGCATAACTTCAAGGACCCCGACATCCCGATCGCGGTGTCCCTCGATCCGGGAAGGGGCAGGGTGCTGCAGAAAGATATGGATGAGTTGATCAAGGGGCTGAGGGTGGATATACCCAAGGCCTTCGAATCGAAAGAGTACGAGAAGCAAAAGAACCAGATAGTGGAGGAGTTCCAGCGGAAGCAGAGCGAGCTGTTCTCGAAGCTGGAAGAGGAGGCGAAGCAAAAGGGGTTTGCGATAAAGAGAGGGGTTGCCGGGATCATGATCCTCCCGCTGAAGGACGAGAGCGAGGCCCTGACGCCCGAGGAGTACGGCAAGCTCGACGAGAAGACGAAAAAGGAGATGGAAAAGACGGGCAGGGTGCTGCAGGAGAGGCTGAACGAGGTCTTCAGGGCGATGAGGGACACGGAGAAGTTCGTCCAGGAGATGCTCAACAAGCTGGAGCGCGCCATCGCCTTCGATGCGCTGAACACGCCGATCGAGAACCTGAAGAGCAAGTACAAGGGGAACGAGAAGATCGTCGGCTACCTGGAGAACGTCCGGGAGGATATCCTGAGTCACCTCGATGAGTTCAAGGCGCAGGAGGAGCAGCCCTCCCCCCTGCCTTTCCTCAAAATGCCGAAACAGGAGGCTTCCTTCACCCGGTTCCTCGTCAACGTGCTCGTCGACAACGCGGATGTCAAAGGCGCGCCCGTCGTCTTCGAAAGCAACCCCACCTACCTGAACCTCTTCGGGAGGATAGAAAGCAGGATCACCTACGGTATGGCCGTGACCGATTTTTCGATGATCAAGGCCGGCTCGGTCCACAGGGCGAACGGCGGGTACCTTATCGTCGACGCCCTCGATCTGCTGCGAAACCCGTTCTCCTACGAGGCCCTGAAGAGGGCCATCAAGAACCGGGAAATAAAGGTCGAGGACGTGCTGGAACAGTACCGGTTTTTCAGCACGACCACCATCAAGCCGGAGCCCATACCGCTCGACACCAAGGTCATCATCAAGGGGACCCCCAACATCTACTACCTGCTCTACAATCTCGACCCGGAATACAGCGAGCTGTTCAAGGTGAAGGCCGATTTCGACAACAGGATGGACAGGACGCCCGAGAACGTGCGCAAGTACGCGCAGGCGCTCGCCGAGTGCCAGAAGACGGAGAAACTCCTGCCCTTCGACCGGTCGGGTGTGGCCAGACTGACCGAACATGGATCGAGGCTCGCCGACCATCAGGGGAAGCTGACGACCCGGCTTTCCAACCTTACCGACCTCATGAAGGAGGCGAGCTATTGGGCGAAGAAAGACGGCGCCAATTTCGTGAGGGCTGACCATGTGACACAGGCGATTAACGAGCGTGTGTATCGCGCCAACAGGATCGAAGAGAGGCTGAGAGAGGCGACGTTGGAGGACACGCTCATCATCGATACGGCGGGGGAGAAAGTGGGGCAAGTCAACGGCCTCGCCGTGCTCGACATGGGCGATTACAGCTTCGGCAAGCCGTCGCGCATCACGACGAGGACCTACGTGGGCAAGGCGGGCATCGTCAATATAGAGCGCGAGACGAAGATGAGCGGCAGGATCCACGAAAAGGCCATCTTCATTATCGCGAGCTACCTCGGGGCCAAGTATGCCGTAAACAAGCCCATCAGCTTATCCGCGTCGATCACCTTCGAGCAGCTTTACGATATGATCGAAGGCGACAGCGCCACATGCGCCGAGATGTATACCCTGCTTTCCAGTATTGCGGGCGTCCCCCTGAAACAGAGTTTCGCCGTGACCGGCTCCATGGACCAGAACGGCGACGTGCAGCCGATAGGCGGCGTCAACCAAAAGATCGAGGGGTTCTTCGACCTCTGCAAGAGCAGGGGGCTGGACGGAAGCCACGGGGCGATTATCCCGCAGAGAAACGTGAAGCACCTGATGCTCAAGCATGAAGTGGTCGATGCCGTCAAGGACGGCCTTTTCACGATCTTCTCCATGGACAGGATGGAAGAGGGGCTGGAGATTTTGTCCGGCATGTCCGCGGGCGTCCTGGCTGCCGACGGGACGTATCCCGAGAATACGATCAATAACCTCGTCATGAAGAGGCTTACCGAGATATCGCTGGCCCTCGAAGCAAAAAAGGAAAAAGAAGAGGAGCCCTCGGGGGTCGAGCCGAGGTCGAGCCGTGAGCCACAGGAATAGCGAAACCGGTCTGACCCTTTGAGCGAGCAGGGCTACACGCCGATTCCCCCGGGTGCGATCATACCTGGGAGCCTGCCGAAGTTCAAGATATATATCCTCTCCGAGCAGGGACGCTACGTGCTTTGGGCCGCGGAAGGCAACAGGGTTTCCGAGGAACAACTCGCCAAGCTCGCCGCATCCAGGCACAAGGAAGTCTTCCTCGACCTCGACGAAGAGCTCAGGTACGAAGAGTACCTCGAAACGCACCTGGGGAACATCCTTGAGAACCAGGCGCCGTCGGACGAACAAAAAGCCGCGATGTTCAGCAGGGTTTCGGCCAATGTGGTGAAGAACGCCGTCGAGACGTCCCTGGGTCTCGGCGCGATGGACGAAAAGGCCATGGGCAGGACACAGGCGATGGTCAAGAACGCCCTGATATTCATCGCGCAGTCGAAATCCCTCGAAGCGCTGACGGCGATGATCGGCCATGATTACAAGACGTACGAGCATGCCGCGAAGGTCCTATGGTTCACCACGGCGTTCCTGAAGGAGAACACTCCGGTCATGGAGCAGATCCAGCCGGGCTACCAGGCCTTCGACGCGTACCAGAGGATGGAGTCCCTGCGCCAGTGCGGCGTCGGCGCGCTGCTCCACGACATCGGCAAGGCCTTTGTCCCGCAGGAGATACTCAACAAAGAGGGACCTCTCAACGCGATCGAGTGGGAGGTCATGAAGCGCCATCCCCTTAACGGGCTGGCGATGCTTCTCGATTCGGCCCTTCCCCCTTTCGTCCTGAAAGCCGTGCTGCAGCATCACGAAGATTTTCACGGGGGCGGCTATCCCATGGGCCTGGAAGGGCTGGCCTCAAGCACGCTCGCCCGCGTCCTGAGGATCATAGACTGCTTCGACGCCATGACCTCGCGCCGGCCTTACAAAGACCCCGTATCCCCTTTGAAGGCGATGCAGATCATGGTCGGCATGCCGCCCGACAAAAAGACGGGAGAGGGCCGGGCATACGAGGAGCGCGACAAGGGCATGAGGCATTGCTTCGACGAAGACTTACTCGGGAAATTCATTGTTTTTCTCGGCAGCATGAAGCTGCACGGATGAGCGGCCGTCTTAATCGGGCCGCAACCCCTTCACTATCCCGGAAAGGAACAGCGAGGCGTTCTCGAACCCGCCCGTCCACAAAAAGAACCGCTCGTGCGGCCCCGAGCCGTTCTTTTTTACGGCGAAAAACATCGGTGTGCCCGGGATGACGATCCCTTTCGTGATTTTCCTCTCCCTATCCGCGAACAGGGGAAAAGGCACATGGAACTTTTCCTTGAAAGAGCTTACCTCGAAAGGCGTGTCGCCCACGCCGATGCCGATTATCTTTACCAGACCGCGCAGGTCCGGCCGCCGCTCTATCTCTTGGTATACTTCGTTCATCCGGGGGGCCGTAGCCTGGCAGTGGGGGCAGTAGAAGTCGAAGAACTCGATGATAAGGACGCGGGCGTCGATGGCCGTGGTCTTGAAGGCGCCTGTCCCGGTGATGCCGAGGTAGCTCCTGTCGGACGCGCTTTCAGGCGCGGGCAGCTCCAGGGCCGGGATGCTCACGAGCGCGTATGAAGGGCCGGGCTTTGCTGTGAAGCCGGCAGGCAGGAACCCGCGCATGAGCCAGCCGGCCAAAAGCAGCGCAACCAGAAGGAAGAGGACCACCGCCAGCTTTATCGTCTCTCTTTTCATCGACTTTCCCCCCGATCACCCGCGCCTGTCAGCATTATAACCTCCGCACAGGGCACGGGCAACCCCTCGCAAGGCTCACCCGATACATGATAGTCGCCGATGCGCGAGGAATAAAAAAGGCAGGGAGAGAAAAGCGCCCTGCCTCCCTGACGTCGACGTGGCCGGCTACGAAAAAGGCCCTCACTCCGTGTCGGGATACCGGAGGGCCACGTTCCTGAAATTGGGGAAAGCGGCAAAAAACGCCTCGACGACCTCGGGGTCGAAGGCCCTTCCCGATTCTGCCCGTATCTCGTCGAGCGCCCGTGTCTCTTCGTAGGGCTCCTTGTAACATCTCCGGGAGCAAAGGGCGTCGTAGACGTCGGATACGCTCACGATACGGGCAAGGATGGGTATCTCCAGGCCCTTTTTCCCCCTCGGGTGTCCCTCCTCGCTTCCCCCCTGGCCGTCTATCACCCGGCCGGTTAACAGGTCTATGTGTCCGGGGTACCCGTTTCCATCCCACCGCTCGTGGTGATTAGCGGCGACGAGGAAGGCCACCTTGTCGAAATCCGACTGCTTGTCGAAAAAGAGACTGGCGCCCAGTCTCGTATGTTCCTTGATGGTCTTGAATTCGGATTCGTCCAACCGGCCCGGTTTTTTCAGGATGATATCGGAAATGCCTATCTTTCCGACGTCATGGAGCATGGATGCCATTCTGAGGATGTCCTTGGTTTTCTCGACGTCCGCCTTGTCGATGTCCTTTACTTTTGCCCAGGCCTCGTAAATCTCGATAGCGTAGCCCGCCACACGGTTTACGTGTGCGCCGGTCTCTTTTGGATCGTGCATCTCGGCCATCTTGATCATCCTGAGAATGATGGAGCGGGTTAACTGGGCACGCTCCAGGGCGGTGGCGGCGATATTCGCGAAATAGCGGAGATAAAGCTCGACGTCTGCGGGAAAGGGCACGGTCTCGCCCTCCCCGTTCTTCGCATTGATAAGCTGCAGCACGCCGACGATCCCGTCGTTGCTCTCTAGGGGGAGCGACAGGATGGAAGTCGTCCGGTAGTCCGACATCCTGTCGAATTCGGCGTTGAAGGAATAGGGGCAACCGGGCTCCAGCGCGTACGCGTCCGGGATGTTGAGCGCCCTGCCCGTCGTCGCCACGTGCCCGACGATGGAAGAGCTGCTGAGCGGCAGCGTAAAGAACGTATGTATCAGCTTTCTGCCGGGGCCCAGCCTTTCCTGGAGCGTCTCATTCTGCACGCACCTGAAATTCAGCCTGCCGTCCTCTTTCACGTAGATCGACCCGGCGTCGGCGTTGGTGAAGGCGCGCGCCTTCGCGAGAATGCTGTCCAGGAGCATGTCGATGTCTTTCGTCCGGTTCATCTCCGTGCTGAGGTCTATGATCTCTTTCAGTCCCGCGCGCTCTTTACCCATGGAATTTGATACCGCACCGGCGCCCTAAAGTCAACACAAAAAGTCCCGATTTCCCTCCCGATCCCGTGGGAAAATCTGCTCCCGGCGGGTGGTTCCTACGGAAAATAGAGAGAAAACCGGAAAACGTGTGTGGGGCCCTAATGGCAATACTGTTCATTTAACATCTTTTAGCTATCCTGATACACTTCTCGAACTCTATTCGCTCGTTGCAGACCACGTTTCTTGGCCGTAGTCGATAGCCGCTCATCTTGCGCTTGACCCCTCGG